>JAJFML010000236.1 GCA_021772195.1 Chlamydiota bacterium
CTGCTTCCTTCTATTTTTTCTCTGTATCACCTTAGTTATCTTTATAGAAAGCAGGGCAGAAAACCCCATTATCCCTCTTGAGACATTTAAAGATCCTACATTCAGCATTGGGTGCGTCACACTTTTTGCTCTAGGCATGACCATTTTTTCCAGCCTTTCTATGATGGTATCCTATATGGAAGACGGTCTTCTCTATGACAAATTTACAACTGGCATCAATATGCTCTCTTACGGAATTGCGATGGGGCTTTTTAGTATGGTTGCAAATATTCTCTTAAAAAAGTTCTCTCCCACATTCCTTAGCATCACAGGTCTAACGGTTGTAATCTTCAGTCTCTTTCTCAACAATATTCTCACGATACAAAGTGGCAAAGTAGTGATTTTTACAATTCTTTTTATCAAAGGAGCAGGCGTTGGTCTTGCCCTCGGTCCAACAACCGCCCATGCTCTGCATCACCTCTCAGACAAACTCAAGACCGATGGCGCAACCCTTCTCACTTTCTTCCGTCAAGTAGGCGGCACCTATGGCGGCTCAATTCTTGGGATCATCCTAATCCGCAGGCAGATCTTCCACGATCAACTCTTCTCAGCCACAGTAAATCCTCACCTTCCTGGTTTTAAAAACACTGTGAAAAAACTCTCAATCCACATGATGAATACTGCAGGATTGAGTCCAACGGAGGCGGCAATCAGTGCAAAAGGCGCCATTATTGAAACCATCAAAAGACAGTCACTTATCCAATCTATTAACGATTCCCTTCTCTCTTTCGGCTACATTATTGCTGTCATCACAGTTATTCTTATCCTGGTCAATATAAGGAGCAAATCATCACTTAATGACTAACCTAGGCTTTAGCCTTGCGGCTTCCCATCAAAAAAGTCTCTTTTACATAGTTTTCCAATATGCTACACTCCCGAGTTATGAAAATCTGGAAAAGTGAAATTTCTCTCGATTTAATCAACAAAAGATCAGAAAATTCTCTCTCTGATCATTTGGGAATTGTCTATACAGAAATTGGCGATGATTATTTAAAAGCTACTATGCCAGTAGATGCTCGTACGCTGCAGCCCTTTGGAGTGCTACACGGCGGATCTAACTGCGTTTTAGCAGAGTCTGTGGGAAGTGCTGCTGCTAATTTTTGTATCGATAATACAAAGTATGTAGCGGTCGGCCTCGACATCAACGTCAACCACCTAAGGCCTGTCAAAGTTGGGTCAGTCACCGGAATTGCCACCCCCTACCATTTGGGGAAATCTACCCAAGTTTGGGAAATTAAGATATTTCATGCTGACAAGTTAAGCTCCGTCAGCAGGCTAACTCTCGCTATCGTCCCCCACAAACAACCCTAACCATCTAATCATCTGACGGATACAGATCCATATCTTTTTAAAACAAACGTTTCTTATTAAATAAGAATCTTTACATTTTATTAATAATTTGTTAAAATATTATATTATACATAATATTAAAAAGAGATTCTATAATGTCATTTCAAATAAGCCCTGTTTATAAAATGCGATTAAAAGAGTTAGTTCAAAATGAATTAAATAACTCTAAGTGGAATGGGAATCTCAAAAAACTTAATAACAATATATTATCCAAGATCCTGCCTGAATTCATAAAGTCCTTCGAAAATAAAGAAAGAGGAAATGAGATTTTTTCTAGAATCACAAACTGCCAGTTATCCTCCCGACCAGAAAGTGAAAGAAGAATACACGAAGAGACCCCAACTCTCATGGATAGAATCCGAGGAGCGATCTACGACGCAACACTGGCTTTTCTCATCCTTTAAAGATGATACCCACATAAAATTGTAGAGTATATTAATTGATTTATGGATCCTGAGGATACTCAGGATTTTTTTATTTAGCTGAATTGAGGTAGATGCCATCTGGCACATGGAGTGTTGCCGTTGGGAAAGCGCACTCTGCACCGTGGCCGGTGATAATCTCAATAATCTTCAAAAAGACATCTTCTTGAATCCCTTGAAATTTCACCCAATTTGTCGTTTTTGTAAATGTATAGACCTGAAATTCTAGCGCAGATGATCCAAAGTGCACAAGATTGACAAAACAGGTCTTGCCCGTATCAATCTCGGGATGGCTTTTCAGCATCTTTTCAACATCTTTGACAATCTGCCCCACTTTGGGCGCATCTTGGTAGCGCACACCGATATTGGTTTTTATACGCCTATTCATCATGCGAGAGGGGTTTTCAATTGCAATCGTTGAGAAGAGGGAGTTTGGGACAAAGAGAGGTCTTTTATCAAATGTGCGGATGCGGGTTAATCTCCAGCCGATATGTTCGACAGTTCCTTCGACCTCTTTGTCAGGAGAACGAATCCAATCACCAATCTTGAAAGGACGATCGAGAAAGATCATGAGACCGCCAAAGAAATTTGCGAGAAGATCTTTTGCAGCAAAACCGACTGCGATACCACCGACACCACCAAATGCGATGACACCGGATAGCGGTACGCCAAATGTCTGAAGTAGGGTAAGCGCTGCTGTAATAATGACTGCAATACGAAGAATTTGACAGATTGCATGGATCGTTGTCTCATCTAGCGACTGCTTGCCTTTTGTAGGAGAGAGAAGATTTGTCTCAATTCCCCTGATGAAACGAACTAAAAACCAGACAAAAAGAAGCGCCGTGCCAATCTCTCTTGTAGGTTCGAGAATATTTTGGATAATCGAGTGTTTAGTGTAAGCACCTGCTACTTGAGCAGCTAGAGCAATACCAATCAACCAAATGAATAGTTTAAGGGGAAGATGCAAAGCTTCTAATAGAGCATCATCCCAAAAATTAGGCGATTTTTCGACCTTGGGATGAAGGCGCTTGTAGACAATACTCTCTGCGTAGCTAACGATCAAAGTGATTACCACAATGCCAAAGCACTGCAAAATCCAACCGTACCCTTCAGGTAAAAAAGAAAACAATTTTTCCATAAGACGACACTAATTAATTACTTCGATAGATAAATTCCTTGGATTCGATTCTAGCAAATAGTAAAAGGAAAGAAAAGAGCAAAGATTTTTTTTATGCCGAAATCGAGTTTATCTCATCCAATTCGCTGGGTTTTATGGAGCCTTGCTGTTCTTTTCTACTTCTATGAGTACTTTTTACGAGTCACTCCCAGTGTGATGACATTCGATCTCATGCGCACGTTTGGCATTGGCGCCGGAATGGTGGGATTACTCTCAGCTCTCTACTTTTTCACCTATGCTCCGATGCAATTACCTGTAGGCCTCATGATCGACCGCTTTGGAGCGAGAAGATTGCTATCAGTTGCCTCCGTTATTTGTGGAATTGGCACCTTTCTCTTCGGTACAGCAGAAATTTTAGGACTAGCTGAATTAGGCAGGCTTCTCGTTGGATTTGGAGCATCATTTGCCTTCATTGGCCTTGTCTATTTAAGCTCGCATCTTTTTGAGAGCAAGAAGCTCGCCTATCTTGTAGGACTCGGAAATTCCTTTGGGATGTTAGGTGCCGTCTTTGGTCTAGGTCCCTTCAGTATGATGAAGGAGGCTTTTGGCTACAGAGAAACGATGGTAGCATTTGCTTTATTTGGGATCATTTTAGGCATTGTTATCTATTTAGTTACCCGGTTTGAGCCGAAGGAGCTAAAAATTTACGATAAAGAGAGAGAGACCTCTATTCTTTTTTGGAGACACCTTAAAGAGACCTCTCTCAATTCCAAAACATGGTTGAATGCAGCCGTAGCACTCACTTTTTATTCGATAACAGTTGCTTTTGGAAGTATGTGGGCAGTTCCCTTCTTCCAGCAAGGATATGGCATGGCAAAGAAAGATGCAGCCTATGCAGGCTCACTCTTTTTCATGGGATGGATTGTAGGCGGTCCCCTGATCGGATTCTTCTCTGACAAAATAAAGAAGCGAAAGCCCTTTCTAATGTTTTTTTCTCTACTCTGTCTCATCACAATTTCGCTCATCCTCTACTATCCCGTTTGGACAAACCTGGGAGTCTATCTGCTCGTTTTTTGTTTAGGATTATTTTCATCCGCTCAGCTGCTTACTTACTCACTTGCTGTCGAATATAACGCTCCTGGGACAAAAGGATCTGCTATTGCCATCACCAATTTCAGCGTTTTTATGGGAGGGTGCGTGCTCCAACCGCTGATAGGAGTTCTACTCGATAGGGATTGGTCAGGAAATTTGAGCAATGGTGCAAGAGACTACTCTTATTTGAATTTTCAGATCGCCTATAGCGCTTTTCCACTTCTTCTTCTCATCGCTTTTTGTCTCACTTTCTTTCTAAACAATTACAGAGTACGAAAATGAACCAAAAAACATTAGCGGTTATGCGTTGGACAATTTGGCTGCTTGCTGCTCTATTTTTCTTCTATGAGTTTGTGATTAGAGTCGCTCCCAGCGTAATGGTTGGCGATTTGATGAACGCTTTTTCGATCAACGCTGTAGGTGTGGGCTCACTCGCCGCATTCTATCTCTATATCTATGCTCCGATGCAGATCCCCGTCGGGATGTTAACAGATCACTACGGAGCCAGAAAACTGCTTACCGTTGCGGCTTTATCCTGCGGTCTTGGCTGTCTTGGATTTGCCATTGCAACGGAATACTGGGTAGCAGCTTTTGGCAGGCTCTTGATGGGTTTTGGCTCAGCATTTGCCTTTGTGGGCCTTCTCTATATCTCTTCGCACTGGTTTCCCAAAAGAAAGCTCTCATTTTTAATCGGGCTGGGCAATTCCATCGGTATGCTTGGAGCAGTCATAGGTCAGGGACCGACTAGTCTTGCAACTGAGCTCTTTGATTGGCGCGGCACCTATCTCATCTACGCAATTGTAGGTCTTGGAGTTGCTGCTATCATATTGATTTTAGTTCGAAACTCTCCTCCATCTCTAAGGAGTGTGCAGCCATTAGAAGAAGAGAGCCCCCGTCAGCTTAAGACCTACCTCATGATGGTCTCCAAAAATCCTCAAGCTTGGATCAATGCCCTTGGTTGTTTTTTATTCTATGCGACAACCGTTGCGTTCGCTGGTCTTTGGGGTATTCCTTTTTTAGAAAATGTTCACAAAATGGATGAACATGTTGGCTCTTTTGCAATCTCGATGATTTTTGTAGGCTGGATTATTGGCGGACCGTTGGTTGGAAAGTGGTCGGATAAACTAAAGAGGAGAAAACCCTTCTTGCTCACATTTTCTCTCCTGGCCTTTACCTTTCTTCTTCCCATCATATGGGTGACAGAAATGAGCGTTTTTACAACCTATTTCCTGCTCTTTTTAGTAGGATTTTTCTCATCTGCTGAGATTCTCCACTTTACGATGGCAATTGAAATCTCGCCTTGCTCAAAAGCTACAGCTGTAGCTTTTACCAACTTCATCACCATGCTAGGCGGGGCTCTTCTACAACCTCTCATTGGATTTCTACTTGATTTTTTTGAAGTCGGCCCCTCTTTGGATAGCTTAGGCGGATATTCAATAGCTACTTGGCAAATAACAATGACGCTTTTCCCATTAGCCTTTCTCTTATGTTTTGTAGTAAATCTCTTCTTAAAAGAGCCTAGGTATCATAAGACATCTGATTGCGGCGTCAATTAAAAATCAAATCTTGCAGAAATTCTTAAACCATGCAGATAGAGGTTTCCGTTTGGTAAAAAGCTGCCACCTCTGGACTGCGAAAGAGCAGATGTTCGAAACATATTCTGATCAAAAAAAACTTGGAAGAGATAGTCCGCTAAAAAGTCTAAATGATAATCACAATCATAGAGGTAGGTGCTCCACCCAAGGCCAAGGCCAATTTCTGTATGCGTTCTTAAATAGTTCTCATCATTGTGTTTCACAAAAAATCGGTTAGGTCCTACC
>JAJFML010000237.1 GCA_021772195.1 Chlamydiota bacterium
CCATGAAGCCATAATAAATTTCCCCCTTTTTTCCAAAGATTATAACAATTTTTCAAAAAAAACGCTACTAAACAACTAAAATTCCAATCTTAAAAAAATAATTTTACAAAATCACATACAATAATTATTAATAAAGAGGAACGCACTCTTAGCAGCCTTTCTCAAATATTTTTTAATAGCATCTGGACTAAAACCTCAGACTCTGACTTTTCAGAGAGAGAAGTGGGCGTATGTGTTTGACCTCTTAGCCAGAAAAGTGCCGTGGCTTGATTTTCCGCAACTTGTGTCGTTGTTGGAGAGGGCTCTCTACTCGAAAAAATGGATCTTCCCTTTTGAGCGGGACGTACTTTGATTAACCTTGCAATCCTTGCATTGACACCCCGTGCTTTCACTTCAGGTGGCGCTCCTTTTTTTTCATCTTCTTCAGAAGGAGGTTTGACAGGCTCCAGCAAGCCCACATCTAGCATAACTGCAGCAGGCATAACATGACCTGACTCTTCCGGACTAGCATGTCTTGAAAAAACACCTAGGATCTCACCGAGCTCTACAGCTTGCTTACTTGCTGATGAAGGACTGTGTCCTTTTTCAAGAACTTCAGGTGTTCTTGCAGACGAGGAATATCGCCTCTGATCATCTCCACCATACGCATGAACTTTAGATTTTCTGGGAAAACATCCACAAAGCTTCATAGATCTCTTTTTTGTTAATTTTTGCAACAATTATAGTATAATTTTTCTTTAATATCCAGATTAATACCACTAAAACAAATAATTAAAATTAATACTATAAATTTATATCTTATTTGCCCGTTCAAAGTTCAGCTTGCATCCAACTCTAAAATCGGCAAAAATACTTGAAAGCAAAAGCAATAGGAATACGATGGCACAGATTACCACTAATGATATTAGGCCTGGAATGAAAATAGAAATTGATAATGCTCCCTATACGGTTGTAAATATCGAATTTATAAAACCTGGCAAAGGCCAAGCCTTTAATCGGATAAAATTAAAAAATTTACTTACATCTAGAGTTGTCGAGAAGACCTATAAGTCTAGTGAAAAGCTACCCCTCGCAGATGTAGAAGAGCTGAAATATCGCCTCCTGTATACAGAGAGCGATGGCGCAGTCTTTATGCATGATGAAACATTTGAGCAAATCACCATTTCATTTGATACTATCAGAGAAAACAAACAATGGATGAAAGATGACACTCTATATGACATCATTCTTTATAAAGGAGAGGCAATTGATGTCATCCCTCCCACTTTCATGGAGCTGAAAATTACTGAAACCGCTCCTGGCGTTCGTGGCGACACAGCATCTGGCAGAGTACTTAAACCTGCGACGCTAGAGACCGACGCCAAAGTTCAAGTACCCATCTTTATTGAAGAAGGCGAACTCATTAAGATTGATACGCGCACAGGCGAGTATGTCTCCCGTGTCTAATATCCTATTCGAAAGAGCGAATATGCTAAAAGCTGTTCGCTCTTTTTTTGACCAGAGAAAAGTTCTCGAAGTCGATTGCACTCATCTTTTAGATTTTCCCCAAATTGACGCCCACATCGATGTGATGGAAGTAAAAGCATCTCATTCGATCAAATACCTCCACACATCCCCTGAATATGAGATGAAAAAGCTCCTTGCAAAAGGATCAGGCGACATCTATCAAATAGCAAAAGTCTACCGAAAAGGCGAAGTAGGGAAAAGACATGCTCTCGAATTTACCATGATCGAGTGGTACAGGTTAGGCTTAACTCTTGAAGCGCTAATGGATGAAACGATAGAACTCATCCGCCTTTTCTTGGATTTAGACACACCAAAAAAAATCACTTATCAAGAGGCTTTTAAGCGATATCTTGGAATCGATCCTTTCACTCACGACCTATCTGAGCTAACAGGAGATTTAGATCTAAATAGAGACGCTCAACTAGACTACCTCTTCTCACACAAAATCGAGCCACACCTTGATTTTCATATTGTTACCGACTTCCCCCCTTCTCAGGCAGCACTTGCCAAAATAGATCAAACAGCTAAACGCTTTGAAGTCTTTGTAAACGGATTTGAGATTGCGAATGGATATGATGAGCTGCAAGATGAAAAAGAGCATCGAAGGCGTTTCAACGAACAAAATAGCATGAGAAAAGAGGCCTACCCTTTAGATGAAGAGTTTCTTTCTGTCATTGGCGATCTTCCCACCTGCTGCGGCGTATCGGTTGGATTTGATAGACTGATGATGAAAAAGCTTAAAGCAGACTCTATTCAAGAAATCTATCCATCTGCTTTTTTCCAATTGTTATATTCTGAAATGCCAAGCTGATATTTCGCAATATTACCACTGTGTAAACTGAATAAGTCATGTATTTCATGTTTTCCAAAAATCAGGGAAAAATCGATTTTTCCTGTGATTTTATAAAAAATCTAAAATACAGCACTTAATCAGTCTTTCCCTAACAGTCCGCTAGTCTAGATGTCCTTTTATTCACATCGTCAAAAGGCTGTAGATAGGGAAGATGAACCATGAGAAAAAAAGCTTGTTCAAATGGGCTTTGGATCTGCTCTGCCTTATGACTTCAGTATAATCAAATCTTTTTGAAACATAAAACTTAACCCTAGCTAAGGTGGCGCGATTCTAGAGCAGTCTTTCCTTAGTTCCACCTTTGGACAATCGGAAAGATCCGTCCTTTGCTAAAAGACCTTTTGGAGACGCGTATTCCAGGAGATGCTTGTCTTCTCTTATATTCCGCTAAGTGAATGCGGTGCACTAGATCTTGCACGAGGGCTTTCTCTATCCCATGCTTTTCATGGATTTTTTCAATAGAAAGACAGTTTTCCACATACTCCTCCAATACAGTATCAACAATGCCGTATTCAGGAAGGCTATCTAGATCCTTTTGGTCAGGCCTCAGCTCTGCAGACGGCGCTTTTGTAATGATATTCTCAGGGATAGGTCCCTCTCTAAATTCGTTAATCCACCTACAAAGATCATAGAGAAGCGTCTTTTTTACATCGTTGATCACACCAAGACCGCCACACATATCTCCATATAGAGTGGAGTAGCCGAGTGCCATCTCACTCTTATTTCCTGTGGAGAGCACGATATAGCCAAATTTATTGGAGAGAGCCATTAAGATGATGCCGCGGACGCGCGCTTGGATATTCTCTTCTGTCACATCCTCTTTTTTGCCCTCAAAGAAGGGTTTTAAAAGATTCTTAAACTCTTGAAAGGGCTCATCGACAGGAATGGTGATCATCTCCACACCCAAGTTTACAGCTAGTTGCTTGGCATCAGTAATACTAGATTCTGATGAGTATTGAGATGGCATGGCAACTGTCAGCACATTTTCTTTTCCAAGAGCAGCTACGGCAAGACAGATCACAGCCGCAGAGTCAACGCCGCCAGATGAACCAATAATTGCCTTTTTAAACCCCTGCTTAGAGAAATAATCTCTTATACCTAAAATGAGCGTGTGATAGAGATCTCCTAGAGGATCATAGGGAAAAGAAGTAGAGCAAATTTCTTTTTCCAAATCGGTAATCATATCATCTTCTTCAAAACCTTTTGCAGATTGAAGAAGCTTTCCATTTTTATCCATGTAAAGGCTAAATCCATCGAAGACAAGAGAATCATTTGCGCCCACTTGATTACACCAAATGATAGGACAACCCAGCGTCTTTGCGCAGGGAGCAAAGACATATTCACGAAAGTCTCTTTTGGCAAAATAGTAGGGCGATGCGCTCAAATTGAGAAGAAGATCGGGGTTTTGATCTTTGATCTCTAAGACAGGATCACGGATATAGTTGGTAAAGAGAACGCCGCCGCCATGCTGCCACATATCCTCACAAATCAGAATACCGATGCGTTTTCCCTTATATTCAAAGACCTTTTGATCCTCTCCTGGTTCAAAATATCTTCTCTCATCAAAAATATCGTAGGTTGGAAGAAGAGTTTTGTCTTTATATCCAAGCAGCTTCCCATCACATAGAATTGCAGCACTATTGTAGAGCGCTTTCTCTTTTTCAAGCGGGTTCTTTCTGACTAAGCCAACGACGACAAAAAGCCCTTCTGTCTCTTTTTGTATAAGCAACAATTTATCATGCATCGTTTGGACAAAAAGAGGAGAGAAGAGAAGATCTTCGGGAGGATAGCCGCAGATGGTGAGCTCTGGAAATAGAACCACATCCGCTTTAGCTTTTTTTGCTCGTCGAATAGCTTTTAGGATTTTCTCGGTATTACCATCTAAATCACCAACGGTAGGATTGATCTGAGCTGTAAATATGCGCAAAAGTTAACTCCCAAAGTCATCGAGAACAATATTTTCTCTCGGCACGCCATACCTGTCAAGAAGATGCATCACAGCCTGGTTATGAAGTGGCGGCCCGCAAACATAGTAGAGACACTCATCGGGCTCTTCCATCTTTTTTAACTGCCCCTCTTCAAATGCACGAAAGACAAAACCGGTTTTTAGCATATCATCACGGGGCCAGCCCCCTTTAAAATCCTCTTCCTCCGGCTCAGAAAGAACGAGATGGTATTTGAAATTTTCGAACTCTTTTTCAAGACTCTCAAAATCCTTTTGATAGATATTCTCTTTCAGCGATCTTGCCCCATACCAAATTGTGACCTTTCTCTTTGTTTTCTCTGTTTTAAAGAGGTGCATGATATGCGCTCTTCCAAAAGAAGATCCTGCTCCGCCAATCAAGAAGACAATCTCTTGATCTCCTCCCTTCATGTATGATTCTCCATAAGGACCCGATAGTTTCACACTATCTCCCTCTTTAAGAGAAAAGAGATAGGCAGAGCAAATGCCCCACGGCTTATTTGAGACCATCTTTGTTTTCGGATCGAAAGGCGGAGATGCAATCCGAATATTAAATTTGAAAATTTTGCCTTCAGCAGGATAGGAAGCCATTGAGTAGGCCCTCATCACTTCTTCTGACGGCGAATAGTCGACATTCTTACCTAAAAGACCAAATTTTTCCCATTCGGGAATAAATTTTGCATCAATCGTACTTTTCCAATCGAGAGTATTCGTATTATATTCAGGAACATGAAATTGCAAATAAGCTCCTGACCTATAATCGATTGCCTCAGGAAGCTCAACTACCAACTCCTTGATGAACGTTGCAACGTTTTCATTGCTGATGACTTTTCCCTCATACTCCTTTACTTCCAGAAGCTCTTCAGGAATTTTGATCTGAATATCATTTTTCACCTTACACTGACAAGAGAGACGCCACCCCTCATCGAGCTCTTTCTTGGTAAAGCTACCTTTATCTGTCTCAAGAAGCGGCCCTCCACCGTCAACTACCTGCACCTTGCACTGCTTGCATGTTGCCTTTCCCCCGCAAGGAGAGGGCACCTGGATTCCATTAGAGAGAAGAGAAAAGAGAAGAGTCGTTCCTGCCTGTGCCTCTTTGGTAAGGCTCTCATCTTCATTGATTAGAAGCCTGCATTCGCTAGACCCCACCAAACGAGCACGGGCATAGAGAATCATCAGAGAGAGCAGCACTCCAATGGAAATAAATGCGACAGCAGAAAACAGAGTTAATTTTAAGTCGATCATCATCTTTATAATAATTTGAAAATCAATTCTAATCAAGCTCTTGTAAAATAATTTATTTAACATTCACTTAAAAGCCAAAAATACGCTAAAATCTCATCCCCAAAAACCCCAATTAAGGAAATAATGGCAGCTCTTTCATCCAACCTAGACGAATATAAAACCCCTGAGAACTCCAGATTTCGATCTTTGAGCGTTACAACTTCTGAAGATAGCTTATCACCTACCATCGAGCTATCTGAGGGCCCTTCAAGGTCGAGTCCATTATCGCCCATGCTAGAAGGTCTTTCCTATAGCGATAAAATCCAGGGACTTGGCAACCTTTTAACAGACGCTGGTTGGGACAGTCATTCTCTAGCTGGAATAGGAAGAAGTTCAAAAGTCTATCTTTTAGGAAACTCGGAATCCAAAAAATGCACCGTTCTTAAAATATTTAAAGATAGAATCGGGCGCACAGCTCTAACAAAGGGAAGATATGGAGAAGCCTGCACTCTTGGACTAAACCTCCCTTGTACTCTTACCGCTCAAACTCTTTTCACTTTGTCTGAGGACACGCTACTTGTGAGACGTAAATTCGAAGAGGTGACTGACAATGAAATGCACGTAGCTGCCCTTTTTCACTATCTGCCAGAAGCCATAAGTCTTTCTGATCGGATTGAAAAAAAACCCTTTTCAAAAGAGGCGTTTATCGACGCTGCCCTACACGTCGTGGATCGAATTAGGAACATACATGCAAATCGCATTATTCATAGGGATATTAAACCCGAAAACTTTTTAATAGGTGACAAAGGTCAGTACCCTGTCCACCTTTGCGATTTCGGACTCTCAGTAAAACTTCCTGAAGGATCAAACGAAATACAATTAGGAGTAGCTGGAAGCCCAGCCTATAAATCGATCGAGGCCAAAAAAGGTTCCTACTCATTTGCAACCGATCTCTGGTCTTTAGGAGTCCTTCTCTACAAAATGTGGGCAGGAGACCTCCCTAACAGTTTAAAACACATGGATTTAGGATCCCATAGTGTTTCCGGCGCCGATATTACATTCCCAGAAGGCACCCCCGAAGTACTTAAACACCTCATTCAGAACCTGATGCATCCAACCCCATCCAAAAGACCCTCACTTGAAGAGAGCAGAGCAATCTTAGTCTCCCTAAGGAGAGACTGATTAAGTGCTGTGTTTTAGATTTTTCGCAAAATCAGGCAAAAATCAATTTTTGAGATCGAATTAAACCTCTGACGGTTAGTGAGATCAAAAAATTGATTTTTGCCTGATTTTTGGAAAAGATGAAATACATGACTTATTCAGTGTTTCCCTAAGGAAGGTCTGAATAACTGCTATTTTCAGATTTCCTTTAAAATACAGAAATTGTTCAGCATCTCTTTAAATAATTATCTTTACAAAAAATTAATAATAACGTATAATCTTTCTTTTAAGCTTAATAAAAGGAGATAATCATGGCAGCCGTTACTTTTAACAATGGGACTCACGTTGAGTTTCCTCAGGAGATAAAAAAACCACAAATTCACATACTACTGATGAAAGCAGCGACTCAAGCAGCTATAAACATCCTATTTTCAACCGAACAAAAAGAAATAAATGTAACTATTTCTAAAAAAAATGAAGACGGGAGCTTTAAACTAGTCAAAGCGGTAAAGGTTTTAGAAAAACAACTGCTAGTATTAAAACATATGTTTCCAGAAAGCAAAGGCTTTTCCATACAAAAAATCCGATAAAGACCTTCTTAAAAAAATTTAAGCTGGTCCCTCCCAAGGACCTACTTCTCTCCTCTTGACTTTTATCACTTTTTCGCCTTTTATGGATGGGGTAAATAATCAATTTTTCGGATTAGAAAAATGTCTCATCAACGCGAACATTGGGGATCTAGAGTAGGCTTTATTATGGCCACTGCAGGATCTGCGATTGGCCTAGGTAGCCTTTGGCGCTTTCCCTACATCATCGGGAATAACGGAGGCGGCGCATTTGTCCTCCTCTACCTTCTGTTTACCCTCATTATCGGCATTCCCCTATTTGTAGCTGAAGTGATAATCGGCAGACGCTCTCAAAGAGGAGCTGTAACCGGTTTTGCTGAACTCTCTAAGAGCACAAGCCACTGGAAGCTGGTTGGTTGGCTCAATATCCTCACCAATTTCATCATCCTCTCCTTCTACAGCGTTGTAGCTGGCTGGGCCGTCAATTACACCCTGATGTCCCTCAACCAATACACCAAAGGCAAAACACCCCAAGAGATCAAAGCAGTCTTTGACATTGTCTATGCCTCCTCAGATGTCTCTCTTTTTTGGCATGCTTGTTTTATGCTGATGACCGTCGGTGTTGTCTATGCGGGGATCCGAAAAGGCATTGAGTATTGGAGCAAGATTTTAATGCCCGCTCTCTTTATTTTTCTAATTGGGCTCTTCTTCTTTGCGACAACGCTACCAGGCTTCGGTGAGGCTGCAAAATTCATCCTCTACCCCGACTTTAGCAGACTCTCTGCAAATGGCGTCTTAAATGCTCTTGGCATGTCCTTTTGGACACTCTCCATCGGTCTCGGCATTATCCTGACCTACGGAAGCTACATGAAACCCACGCAGGACATTCCTAAAACAGGGCTCATCATCGCATTTATCTCCGCCTCCGTCTCGATTGTAGCTGCTCTCATGATCTTTCCTGTCATCTTTACCTTTGGTTTTGAACCTGAACAGGGAGCTGGGCTTGTCTTTCAAACCTTGCCCATTCTCTTTTCCGAACTACCTGCAACTCTCCTTGTCTCAACCGTCTTTTTCATGCTTTTCATCTTTGCAGCACTCACCTCCTCCATCTCCATTTTAGAGGTTCTTGTATCCAACCTCATGGAAATTTTCAATTGGTCGAGAAAAAAATCAGTTCTTCTATCAGGGCTTGCGGTTTTTATCTTTGGAATCCCCTCTGCACTCTCAGGGTCTGGTGCTCTTTTTGCAGACTGGCCAAAGATGTACGGAGGCAAGACCTTCTTCGACACAATGGACTACGTGACAGCTAGCTGGATGATGCCCCTCGCAGGTATTCTCGTGGCTATATTTGTAGGCTGGTACATGGATAAAAAAGACATCGCTGATGAATACCTAAAAGGCACAGCATTTACCAAATGGTTTGGCGTATGGCGCTTTCTCATTCGCTGGGTGGCGCCCATAGGCATCCTTCTTGTCGTTCTACAAGAGAGCGGCATTATTGATTTTGAAAAATACTTTAATTAAGGAATATAACAATGGCAACTGGAAAACTTAAAGTACATAGTGAAAACATTCTCCCTATCATCAAAAAATGGCTCTATTCCGATAAGGATATTTTTTTACGCGAACTTGTCTCTAACTCCTGTGACGCCATCTCCAAACTCAAAATTCTTTCATCCGAGGAATCTTTCGACGTCCTCGATAAAGATCTACAAATTGATGTAAAAATCGATAAAGAAAAGAAAACGATCACTATCACTGACACCGGCATCGGCATGACTCATGATGAAGTCGAAAAGTACATTGCACAAGTCGCCTTCTCCGGCGCTGAAGAGTTTATCGAAAAATACAAATCTAAAGATGAAAAAGAACAAATCATCGGCCATTTTGGGCTCGGCTTTTTCTCCGCTTTCATGGTCTCTACTAAAGTAGAGATTCAAACACTCTCCTACCAAAAAGACGCTAAACCTGTCTTCTGGACAAGCGATGGTTCTTCCGAGTACGAAATAGATGCGGGCACAAGAGATGCTAGAGGCACGGAAATCACCCTTCACGTTAGCGATGACTCCCTCGAATACCTTGAAGAGAAAAAGCTCGAAGAAATCCTAAGACAACACTGCTCATACCTTCCCCACCCGATCTATCTCCAGGAAAAGCAGATCAACCATAAAGACCCCCTTTGGATGAAGTCTGCCTCCGAGTGCACCGATCAAGAATACCTCGATTTCTACCGCGATCTCTATCCATCTGATCCCGAGCCACTCTTTTGGGTACACCTCAACGTAGACTACCCTTTTCACCTCAAAGGGATCCTCTTCTTCCCAAAAATCCACAAGCGCTTCGACTTTCAAAACAACTCCGTCAAGCTCTTCTGTAACCGCGTATTTGTCTCTGACAACTGCAAAGACCTCCTTCCTGACTACCTCATGGTGCTCAAAGGCGCAATCGACAGCCCCGATATCCCGCTCAACGTATCGAGATCCTACCTCCAAATGGATAAGACCGTTCGCTCACTCGGCCAGCATATCTCGAAAAAGATCACACAAAAGCTCACATCTCTCTTCAACACCGACCGCGATAAATTTATCTCCTATTGGACTGACATTGAGATGATCCTCAAACTCGGCATTCTCCAAGATGAAAAATTCTACGATCGTATCAAAGATATCCTCATCTGGAAAACGACCTCCTCCGAGTGGATCACCACCCAAGAATGCCTCGAAAGAAACAGCGAAAAAGCAAAAGATACGATCTACTACACAACGGAAGAAAAATCCGAGCCTGAGCTCATCGAGCTCTACAAAGATAAAGGCATCGATGTCATCTTCACAAACTCTGTGATCGACACTCCGCTCATCAATAGCCTTGAGAGCAAACTCTCACCTGTAACATTCAAACGTATTGACGCTGCTGTCATGGACTCTTTCATCGATAAATCGCGTGAAAAAACTGTTCTTGATACCGACGGCAAATCCGAATCGGCAAATATCGCAGAGTTCATCAAATCAGCACTCGACATGAAAGAGCTTGAAGTAGAAGCCAAAAGCCTAACCTCTGACTCTATCCCCGCTCTCTTTGTAATCGATGAGAACACAAGACGTCTGCGTGACTTCATGATGAGCCATTCAGCTGGTGAAGGCGCTCCTCCCCTTCCTCAAAAGAAGACCTTTGTCGTGAACACAAACAACAAGCTAGTCCACAAAGCCTATCTGCTCCGAGATAAAAACACTGAGCTTTCTCATGATCTTGTAAGACAGGTCTATGATCTAGCATCTCTCTCTCAAAGAGAGCTCGATGCAGATGCCATCTCGTCTGTGATTGCTCGTAATACA
This sequence comes from Chlamydiota bacterium, assembly GCA_021772195.1. GTDB lineage: Bacteria > Chlamydiota > Chlamydiia > Chlamydiales > SM23-39 > JAJFML01. Next base: position 10,603 of record JAJFML010000237.1, read on the forward strand.
AAGGTGTTAGAAAAACTAGCAGAACTAGTCTAATCACAAGCAATCTTTAGATGACTCTTTTAAGAAATGATCCTTGCAAAAGGATCATTTCTTATTCGTGCATCTGCGCCATTGCCTGAAAAACCTCGCCAATTTTTTTTTACCACCCGCTTCGCTAGAGAACACAGAGACCACAGAGAGGGGGCTCATAACCCATCAACTTTAAGCTGCAAAAACTTATTTGATCACCTTTGCAAACTTTAACCACAAATAGTCTCCTACAAAACAGAATTTTCAGAATGAAAATTCCTCTGTGCTCTCTGTGTTCTCTAGCGAGCGAAGAGAGCGGGTGGTAAAAAAAAAATGATCTAAGACTGAGGCTCTTCAACTTTCTTCTGCAGCGCATTCTCATCAAAGATCGGATCAGATTCTGTTTTATGAATTTCTGGATGGCGCCCGAA
>JAJFML010000025.1 GCA_021772195.1 Chlamydiota bacterium
TAAGATATACCGCGTCTTAAAATTAAAATCTGAAGATATCAGATACGATGCTTAGCTTTCGAAAAAAAATTCTTTTTAGCGATCTTATTCTGTTTCTCATTTTCATCGCTTTTCTCTTTCCATTTATTGGGAAAATGGTTGGGAAAAGTCTTAAAAACTCTCTAGAAGAGAGGGCAAGTGGGCTTATACATGAAGTTCAAAAGTCTCCAAACTCAAAAATAATGCTAGAAAAGTTAAAAGAGGGTCATATCTATGGCTTTTTTCGTATGTCTCTTCTCGATGAGGAAGGGTATGTTTTGTATGATTCTCATGAAGAACAGTTTGTAGATGATCATTCTAGAGAATATGCGGATCATATTGAGGTAGAGCAGGCGCTAAGAGAAGGTATTGGTTATAGTGAGGAGTATTCTCATCGGTTTTTGCAGCCGTTTGCCTACGTTGCAAAAGCCTTTGAATTTCAAGGTGAGAGATACGTTCTTAGAACCGCTTTTCCTTTAAAAGAAATCAAAAGAATCACAGATGAGACAAAATTAGGTTTTCTAACCTTAGGCGCTCTAGTTCTTCTCTTGTATAGCTTGATGACCTGGGCCATTATTCACAGGCTAAGCTCTCCCATTCAGCAAATTATTAATAAAATTAAACCCTATCAAGAAGGGTTCGATGAATTTATCCCAAAAATTGAATTAAATTCTTCGATTTCGAGCAAAGATGATTTTGAAAGATTAGCCGGAACTTTGAATTCTATGTCCGAAAAGATTCAAAAACAGATCGAGGTACTCACAAATCAAAGAAATGAAACGCAAGCGATCTTGGACTCTTTGGTAGAAGGGATTGTTGCCATCGACCACGATAAAAACGTTACTTATGCAAATGAGATGGCTTGTCGCATATTAGGTCTTTCTCAAAAAATGATCATCAATGCGAATTTTCTCGAACTGAATAAAGAGTATTCTTCTCTGATTGTCAAATGCCAGGAGCTTGTCTATTCTAGTGAGAGGGAAGGGAAGGTTTTAAGAGAGTCTCAAGTTTTGGGCGAAACGAGAAAAATCTATATCGATATCATTGCGATACCCGTTGAAAATGGGGCGCTTCTTGTTCTTCAAGATAAATCCTCTGACCATAAAGTTGTCCAAGTCGGAAAAGATTTTATTGCAAACGCGTCTCACGAACTTAGAACTCCCATTACCATCATTCTTGGTTTTGCAGAAACGCTGCAGGATTTACCGGAAGTCTCTCCAAAGATGCTAGAAGAAATTACTTCTAAAATGATTAGAACCTGTGAGAGGTTGAACCATTTAGTGAAGAATCTTCTCACGCTTGCAGACATTGAAAACGTTGGAGCCTCAAACCTAAAAGAGATCGACAGCACTTCATTTTTGGAAAATTCTAGACACATGGTGTTAGAGCTTCATAAAGATGCTAAAATCTCAATTAATCAGAAAAGAAACATCCATTTCTTTGCAGATCCTGGGCTTTTAGAGCTTGCTCTAATCAATCTCTTAGAAAATGCAGTGAAATATTCTGATGATTCTCCCAATATTTCTATTGATGTTGATCAAAATCAGAGAGGGATTCAAATCGATGTAAAAGATCAAGGGATGGGAATTCCTGAACATGATCTGGAGCATGTTTTTGAGAGGTTCTATACAGTGGATAAAGCGCGCTCTAGAAGAAAAGGAGGTGCCGGTCTAGGTCTTTCCATTGTAAAAACAATAATCGAGAAGCATGGTGGAAAAATTGATGTTTCATCGGTTGCAGGAAAGGGAACCGAGTTTCATATCATCCTTCCCCCCTTAAAGCTCCCTCAATAAACTCTTCATGAATGAGATAAAGTGACAGTCTGTTTTACAGATATGTCATTTTTACTACCTGTGATCGTTACTCTATTCTTCTTTTTTCTGGGATGTTTATAGTAGAAATGGTTCCAGAAATTAGGATCAATGGAGACATTCTCACGGTTTAAAATGCCTTCTAATTTTTCTTTTGTGAGAATAAGCCTGTCATCTTCATGTTCCTTTTCATCATAAAGAATTTGGGCAACCTTAGGCCCAAAGAGAGCAGAGAGCATCAGTTTGTCTGCACAAGCAAGACAGATCTTGTCTTTGGATTTTTCCAGTTTTACATATTCAAGCAGAGGAGGTGTTCCAAGTGTTTCATCATAAATAGCAGTGCCTTTTAATAGATGATAGTAGATCGACTGAAAATCCACATCATTTAGATCGATTTTTCCTAGATGAAGCAGTTTTTGGGGATTCTCCTTGTGCATCTCAAAGGCTTTCTCAATTAACTTGTCACATAGAGACACTCCACCTCTAACAGTAAAAAACTTTTCTTTATAGAGAGTGCGAACAAGAGATTCAAAAAGAGCTTTATTCTCAGGGCTTTTTCTCGTGAACAGCTCCCATAAATTGAGTCTGGCACATTCAGGCATATCCTCATATTTTTTGGGTATGCTGGGGGTTTTTGGAGAATTTGAAGGATTTCTTTGGGGAGGATCCTTTTGTTTTTTTAGCTTAAATTGTGTCTTCTCAAATTTATTTTGCACATCTCGAAGAGCACCGAGATACTGGACATAGCTATTTTGAATTTGTCTTGAAGAGATGATTTTTCCCCGAAAACTTGCTGTTAAAATGGCAAGCAATACTAAGAACATACTTACAAAACCTAAAATATTCATTTTTCAGCCTTATAAAGAATTTCTGGGTCTTTCATCGGTAAAAAGAAGGCAAAACTTAAAAGATTTTCCTTTTCCTTTATATGAAGTTTTATCATCGATGGTAAATCTTTTCTCTCACTTTTCCATTGATCCTGCCATTTAAAAGAGTCCTTATCTGATACGAAAAATTCATATTGGATAGATGAGACGCCTTCCATTAATAGTTCCCTTCGATAAGATCTTTTATCATCCTTTTCAATGGGCCAAATCAGCAGGCAAAGATTTTGGTCGATAAGAGCTAGCCTTCCTAGTACAGGGCCGCTAAAGTCGGGAGAGGGATCAATTCCGTTATCAAAAATAAAGGTCAGGCTTTGGAAATCTTCCTTTGGATATTTTTTAGTATAGAAAGCTGGGACCTTTGGGGTAGCTATGCTAGCTTCTGGAATTTCTTTAAAAACCTGGCTTAATCTTGCCCCCGTATTGGACCTTTGCCAAACAATTTCTTTGGCGGCATCTAACTTGCTATCCAATAGGTGTGCTTCTGTATAAAAACGAAGCATAAGTGTGACTAGGACCGCAACTAGACAAAGTGCTATGCTGACTTCAAGAAGTGTAAAATAACGTTTTTGATATCTCATCAAAGTCACATTTTTGTATAAAGGTCCTAGCAACAGTGGAATGAGGTGGGTGTTAGCTTCTCTTATTTCGTGTGCAGACATAGCCTAAGCCTATTGCCATGAGACCATACATTATCAGTGTGAAATAAGGAGGTAAAAAGCCTGTATCTTCCGTTTTGATGATGCCAAGTATTGCCAGCAAGGCAATAACAATACCAGTGCAAGCATCTCCTGCAACAAGACCTGATGAGAGTAAGATTCCTTTTTCCTTCGAGTTCTCATTTTTGGAACGGTGTTTTACATACCCGCCTACAATTCCGCCAACCATT
>JAJFML010000026.1 GCA_021772195.1 Chlamydiota bacterium
TAAATAACTCCCTCACTTTATCTTGGGATGAGAGAATTTCAGATGGAGATGAGATCCTGTTCTTGACTCCTTTAGCTGGAGGATGATGGAGTACTATTCAAGGCAGATGATTCTTCCTGAGGTTGGGGAAGTGGGGCAAAAGAAACTATCTGCATCTAAGTGCTTAGTAGTTGGCGCAGGTGGATTAGGCTCTCCCGCTCTTCTCTACCTTGCAGCTGCAGGTGTTGGTACCATCGGAGTCTGTGATTTTGATAGAGTAAGCATTTCAAATTTACACCGACAGACTCTCTATTCGGTAGATGATGTTGGAAGGGCAAAAGCGGAAGTTGCAAAAGGAAAACTTACGGAAAAAAATCCTCATATTAAAGTCATAGCGCATATTAAAAAAGCCTCGGAGTCTCTAGTTGGTGCGTATGATCTCATCTTCGATTGTAGTGATAATTTTCAGACCAAATTTCTCTTAAATGACATTGCTTTTTTGCATAAAAAGCCTCTAATTCGGGCAAGTATCTACCGTTTCGAGGGACAGATGCAGAGCTATCTTCCAGAAAGAGGAGATGCTTGTTTACGCTGTTCTTGGGAAGATGTTCCTGAAGAGGGGTGTGTGGGCTCTTGTACTCAGGTAGGAGTGCTAGGTCCTCTTCCAGGATTTTTTGGAACGCTGCAGGCGATGGAAGGGATTAAATGGATTCTTGGCATGCCTGTATTATCAAAGCTCTTACTATATGAGCTCACTTCTCATACTCAGAAAAAGTTAACATTACATAAAAATCCAGCATGTCCTCTTTGTGGCGCAAGTCCTAGAATAACACAGATCGAACCATCTATGGAGCTTGAACGAGATAAAGTCGATCTTGATCAATATATTCTAGTAGATATTCGAGAAAAGGCAGAGGTTGAAGAACAAGCCGTCACCCATCGAGCGGTTAAATATCTTCCATTAAGCTCTTTTAAATTGGATGTGCTCGATCCTAATTGCTCTTATCTTTTCTTTTGTAGAAGCGGAAGGAGAAGCCTTCATCTGGTCGGGCAGCTTAGAAAAGAAGGATTTAAAAAGGTCTATTCACTTATTGGTGGAATTGATCAACTGTAAATATGGCTAAAAACTTAAAACATTTTGTAATTATTGGGGCTGGAATATCAGGCCTTTCTGCTGCTTTCTATTTGCGTAAAAATTTTACCCATGCACGCATCACTATTTTTGATCAAAAAATGAGAGCAGGTGGGTGGATGCATACTTCCACAAATAAGGACTACCGCTTTGAGGAAGGGCCTAGATTTTTTAAAGGATCAAAGAGTCCCGATCTTTTAGAACTTATTTTGGATGCAGGTCTCAAAGAGGAAGTTGTGGCCGCTGATAATAAGTGTCTTCGAAGATACATCTATGCCGATGGAAAACTGAACCTTCTGCCAAGAAATCCGATCTCTTTTTTAGCGTCTCCTTTAACGAGGGGAACGCTCTTGCATATTTTACGTGAATTTTTTGTCTCAAAGAATCATGCAGACGATGAGACGATCGATGACTTTATTAGAAGACGTTTTGGCTCTGAGAAGCTATCTCTTCTTTTTGACTCTTTTGTATCTGGTATTTTTGCAGGAGACACAAAACGAATGTCGATGCGCGCATCTTTTCCCATTCTCTATGAGATGGAAAAGGAACATGGTTCTATATTGCGAGGACTTTTCAATCGCAAAAAATCAATGCCATCGGACATCTATAAAGAGCTTCCTTTTATGGGGCTTTTTACTCTTGAAGGCGGAATGAGCACGCTTGTGCAAAAGCTTAAAAAGGAAACCCAGGCAGAATTTCGTCTGGGAGAAAAGGCGCTTAGCATAGATTGCATGAAAAAAGAGATCGATGGCATACCTTTTGATCATCTCATAGTCGCAACATCTTCCAAAGATGCAGCTGAACTTCTTCCAGTCTTAAAGCCTTTGAAAAAGATCCGTACGCACTCACTTCATTTGGTAAACATGGGCTTTGACCAAAAGCTTTTGAAACAAAAAGCTTTTGGCTATCTTGTGCCGCCAAAAGAAAAAGAGAGAGTTCTTGGTTGTGCATGGGACTCTAGTATCTATCCTCTTTCGCATCCCAAAGGAGAGGTGACGAGGTTAGGGGTGATGATGGGAGGTGCACACCATCCGGAGATCGATGATTTTTCAGATGATACTTGCATTGAGATTGCAAAAGATGCCATTCTGCGGCATATGGGGATCAAAGCCCATCCAGAAGCGGTGACAGTCATAAGAGCAAAAGGAGCTTCGGCTGAATATGGTCTAGGCCATGAGAGGTTGATTGAAGAGGTGGAGAGAGAATTGCCTAATTGGCTATCTCTTACGGGAAACTATTTAGAGGGTATTGCTGTTACTCACTGTATTAAGCGATCTAAAAAAGTAGTTGATAGTGTAAATTAAAATTTTTGGTATTATTTACTTTTTATGCTAGATGGTGTATATTAATAGTGTATAGTTCTCACTATGTATAATAAGTAAATAATAACTTGATAGGTGTAATATGACAGGTCACGCATTTAAAGCGGACGTGATAGACCAGGTTTATCAATTGAACCAGGAAATCAGCCGTTTATCAAAAAAGGTTACTCAAGAAAAACTCTCCTTAAAGCAGATTCATAAGCTTTCTGAGGAAGCAATCGATCTATTAAGGCTTGCAAGAGAGGTGTCTAAAGTCGCTTCAACAGTTTTCGCATTTCAAAACGTCATTGTAGATGGAGAAAAGCTTTTTTTAAAAATTGAAGACTTAAAAGAGAAGAGACGAAGAGAAGATCGAAAAAAAATTGTTGAATTAAGGGCAATAGACTCTAAGATCGAGGATTTTGTATTTGATGTCTTCTACCAAACACCTGAGCAAAATGAGACCTCTTTAGTCTCTCTCTATCAGTCTTTAAAAACCTTTGCAAAGTTGAACAGAAATTTATCTTTTTATCTCGATCACGCAATAGATAGCTCTTTTGATCGTCTTATCGATATCGATTTTCTTTTAAAATATCCTATTGCAATGGAGCTGGATAAAGGTTCTTATGAAGAGAATTTTATTCATCTCGTTGAAGATGTAAAAGAGGGATTCTTAAAAGACAAAAACCGCGGACAGCTTCTCTTTATGCAGCTATCTAGCAAGCAAAAAGAGGGGATCTACAGGTCCGCTGCAAAACTCAAAAATTCATCCGATGGGAAAAAGACCTTTCATGATGATATGACCGATTTTGAAAGAGCAAGTTCTGTTCAGCTCTACCTGGATGATCTTGGTGCCCTTTTAAATATTGTGAAAACTCTGATCTATAAAGATGAAAGCAAAGCATTTTATGTGCTTGATCAATTTGGACCTAAAATTCAATCGGAAGTCGATCGATTTTATAAAGAGATCTCAAAGTCTGTATCTGATGAGAAAGAGGCACTTGTTCAGGCGATAATAGCTGTCGTAGAAAACCAAATTATCGGCTAGCCATATCGACTTTTTCTTGAAACAAGTGAGTTTTCTTTGCGTATCTCTTCGTCCTTTGCGACTTTGCGTTAAAAAAAATAAAATAGATCTTAAAATTCAAGGTTGTAGAAAGGGTAATCAGATTATTTACTGAGAATAATGGGATGGATTTGATTTTGTAGAAGATCGCCAAAGCCATATCCATCTTTTTTAAACTGATTGGTGAAAGGGTCATTTTCATTGTAGATGTATCTCGTGTCAATTTCGCCGTAGACAACGAGGTAGTAGATTTGATCGGGCTCCTCTAATAACTCTGAAAAGTCTACTTCTTTGTAAGGGGCGATATAGATGCCGCTTCCCTTTTTTTCAGGCTTGCCCATCTCTCCATCGGTAAGTCTTAAAAGGAGTCCGAAATTTGTTCCCTGATAGGAGGCGATCTTTCTCATTTTGACAGGTTGATAGAAGGGCATGCTTAAATCGTGAGAGGAGGAGATGACTTGATCAAAGAGAAGTCGTACGGGTCTTTTTCTTGTTAGCTCAGCTCCAATGCTTGCGAGGGCCTTTTTGTGGGTGATCTTGTGGAAAAAATCATTTTTTCTGAAGAGATCATGGCCATCTAGGAATGCCAAGTATTTCTCTTTGATGAGGCGGGCTGCTTGATCTGCAAAAACTTGCTCTAGGAGCACTTCAAATTCAACTTGGCTGTGCTCTTTGTAGTAAGCGATATGTGATGAGCTTAATGTAGTGCGCATAGAGCCTCCAATCTTTTTAGAGCTTGAGTAATTGTATTTTCACTTGCGAAAGCAGAAAAGCGTACAAATCCTTCTCCTGAGGGGCCAAAGCCGCTTCCAGGTGTGCAGATAATGCCTGCATGTTCTAGGAGATAGTCGAAGAACTCCCACGATTTCATCTTACTAGGAGCTTTGCACCAGATGTAGGGTGCATCAATTCCGCCGAAGAGCGTGTATCCAAGTTTTTGAAGGCCATCTCGCAGTTGTTTAGTCTGTTTTTGGTACTGCACAATTTGGCACTTTAGCACCTCTTTCCCAGATTCAGAGTAGGTAGCTTCTGCTCCTCTTTGAATGGGGTAGGGAACGCCATTAAATTTTGTAGAGACGCGCCTTTTCCAAAGAGAGTGGAGGGGAATGTGTAGATCTTTTGGAACAACGGTGTAGGCGCAACCAAGAGATGTGAAGCCTGCCTTTTTTGAAAAACTGCGAAATTCAATCGCTACTTTGTTAGCATTCTCGATTTCGTAAATAGAGTGGGGTGCATTCGATGTGATGAAGGCCTCGTAGGCAGCATCAAAGAGAATGATGGCTTTGTTTTTAAGAGCGTAGTCTACCCACTTTTCAAGAGCGTTCTTAGTAAGTGCTACGCCCGTTGGATTGTTGGGAGAGCAGAGGTAGATCACATCAACAGCACCAGATGGAAGAGGGGGGGTAAAGTTGTTTTCTTCTGTGCAAGGAAGATAGGTGACGCCTTCATAGGTGCCATTTTCACTTACTTCTTTAGACCTTCCAGCTAAAACTGTCGAGTCGATGTAAACAGGGTAGGTGGGGTCTGCGAGCGCTACGATATTGTTGGGATGAAAGAGCTCTTGAATATTTGCAGAGTCTGATTTTGCGCTGTTGGAAATGAAAATCTCGTCGGGAGAAATTTGATCGGAGAAGTCGTGCTGTGCAATTTTTTCCCTGAGAAAAGAATAGCCGCCTCCAGGGCCATAGCCGCGGTGAGTATTCGTCTCTCCTAGCTCAGAGATAGCTGCGCACATGGCTTTTACGATCGGTTTTGCAAGAGGAAGCGTAACATCGCCAATTCCAAAATTGAGTAGGTCAGGATTTTTTAAACGTGCAGATTCGGACCTTTTTTCAATTTCCTGAAAAAGATAAGACATTTTTAGCTTTTGGTAGTGGGGATTGATTTCAGCCATATTTTTCTGGGAAATTTTACTTAAAATGGCTTATTCTAGCTATTAAAATGAACGCATACGAGAAATTAAAAAAACACCTTCCCGATATTGCAAGAAAGATCGGCTATGAATACAGCCAGCATGAGCATCTTATGACGGCTTTTGTTCATAGATCTTTTATCAATGAGAACAGGGAGCTTCAACTAGAGCACAATGAGAGGCTCGAGTTTTTGGGCGACTCTGTTTTGGGGCTCTCAGCTGCAGAAATTCTCTACCATCTGTTTCCTGACTATCCTGAAGGGGTTTTATCCCAGCTTCGCTCACGGCTCGTAGATGCCTCTGCTTGCGCGCTTTACATGGAAAAGCTGGATGTTAAAGAATTTATTTTACTTGGAATAGGTGAGGAGAAGAGCTTAGGTAGGAGCAAATGTTCGATTTTGGCAAATGTTTTTGAGGCCATTTTGGCATCGATTTTTTTAGATGGCGGGTATGAAGAGTCAAAGAATTATATTGAAAAGCGCTTTTCTGAAGAGATGAGAGAGATGATTGAGAGTCCCTCTGGTAATTTTAAGGCTCAGCTTCAGGACTATTCACAGAAAAAATTTCAAAAACCTCCCGTCTACAAAGTGATGAAAGAGGAAGGGCCCGATCACGCCAAGATGTTTCATATTGCGGTTCTGGTAGATGAGAAAGAGATTGGTGAAGGAACAGGGAATTCTAAGAAGGATGCGGAGCAAAAAGCTGCAAAAGCTGCACTTTTAAATATTGAGAGGCAAAGTGACGACGAAAGAGAAGACGATTTGGGAGTGCGCTGAGTGCGGACATACCCAGAATAAGTGGGCAGGCTCGTGCGGAAGGTGCAATCAGTGGAACTCGCTTGTTCAAGAGCAGCAGTTTCGAGAAAAAAAGCGCTTTGAGACGAAGAGTGAGACGAAGTCAAAGCCTGTTCGTATTAGCGAAGTCAGCACCGCCAGTTTTGAGAGATTACAATCGGGCATTGGTGAATTTGACCGTTTGATGGGATCCGGTGTGGTCAAAGGGTCTCTCAGTTTGATCGCAGGAAATCCTGGAATTGGAAAGTCGACACTGATGATTCAGGTGGCCTATCAATTTGCGAAAGCAGGAAATATCGTTCTCTACATTTGCGGTGAAGAGTCGGTAGAGCAGACTTCTCTAAGAGCTAGAAGACTTGGTATCGACCATGACAATCTCTACTTACTTAGTGAAACATCTTTTCGGGCGATTCAAAAAGAGATCAAAAGTATAAAGCCGACGCTTTTGATCGTCGACTCTGTTCAGATTATGTACAAAGATGATCTTCCCTCTGCTCCTGGATCGGTTGTGCAAGTGCGCGAGATTACGATGGAGTTTCTGCATCTTTCAAAGGGCGAGGGTATCACCACATTTTTGATTGGTCATGTGACAAAATCGGGAGAGATTGCAGGTCCTAGAGTTTTGGAGCACATTGTAGATACTGTGCTCGAATTTGAAGGCGACCGTCATCATGGATTTAGATTACTTCGCGGGGTCAAAAATCGATTTGGATCAACGGATGATATTGCAATTTTTCAGATGAAAGAAAATGGGCTGGAAGAGGTGGAAAATCCCTCTCAGGTCTTTTTAGAAGATCGAAGCAAAGAGACAGCAGGCTCTTCGATTGGGTGTGCTCTCGAGGGGGGAAGATCCTTTCTCATCGAAGTGCAAGCGCTTGTTACCTCTTCTTCATTTTCCTCGCCATCGAGAAGATCAGCTGGTCTTGATCAAAATAGGCTTGCACTTTTACTTGCAGTCCTTGAAAAGAGAATTGGATACCGCCTCTATAATAGTGATGTTTTTGTCTCACTTGCAGGAGGAATGCGCATTTCCGAGCCTGCACTGGACCTTGCCATTTTGGCTGCGCTTGCATCTTCTTTTGTCAATCAAAGGATTGATGCGCATACGCTCATTCTTGGAGAGGTAGGGCTCGGTGGTGAGGTGAGAGCTGTTCCTCGTATTGAAACGAGGCTGAAAGAGGGGATTCACCTCGGATTTAAGAGAGCGATTATGCCAAAGCGTAATTTGAAAAATCTTGCGCCAAAATTTAGAGAACAGATCGAGCTGATCGGAGTGGAAGTTGTAGATGATGCCATCAAAAAGCTATTCAATTAAAGTCGGTCTAAGATCATCACCACTTAGCCGCGCACAGCTCCAAGAGGTGAGGGCGCTGTTACCTACTGCTGAGCTTCTGCCTCATTTTGTCACAACCATCGGTGACAGGGATAAAAAAACCTCCCTTCGAGAGCTTGAGAAGACGGATTTTTTTACAAAAGAGATTGATGTTGATCTTCTGCTTGGAAAATGCGACGCTGCTTTGCATTCTGCAAAGGATTTGCCAGAACACCTAGAAGAGGGACTTCAAATTGCAGCCATCACAAAAGGTGTAGATCCAGCAGACAGTCTTGTTTTACGCAGAGGAGAAACGCTTCAAGAAGGGTTTTTGATTGCAACCTCTAGCAAAAGAAGAGAAGAGGCTGCAGACTCCTTTTTTTCAGGGCTAAAATTTACAGATTTGAGAGGGACGATTGGAGAGCGCCTCCAAAAGTTGGAAGCAGGCGACGCAGATGGAGTAATTATTGCAGAGGCTGCGCTCATTCGATTAGGGCTTACTCATTTAAATCGCATCAAGCTGCCCGGTAAAACGACTCCCATGCAGGGAAAACTTGCTGTTGTCGTTCGAAAGGGTGATCAAAAAATGCTAAATCTATTTGCTTCAATTGATGAAAACTCTCTATTTAGGACTTGATCCCTCGAGTTTTCCTCGGGACAATCTTGTACACTTTCCAGTGATTGAAATTTATCCATTTGAAGTTGATCTATCTGCTGCAGAAAACTATTCCCATCTCATTTTTACGAGTAAAACAACAGTCCGAATTTTTTTTGATCAGTACAAGCTCTCCTTAAAAGGAAAAATCTTTCTTGCTGTAGGTGATAAGACGGCTCTTGAAATAAAAAAGAGGGGATATGAGGCAAAAGCACCCAAAGAATGGACACAGGAGGGAATGATTGAGCTCATCAAACAAGAAAAGGGATCTTTTTTCTTTCCGAAATCCTCAAGGGCAAGAGAGCTGCTGCCTAATTATCTTCAAGAGAATACGCATTGTCATATTGTGGATATTTATGAGACAAAAGTGAAAAAACAAGAGCCTATTGATTTGGAAGAATTTTCAGAGATTGTTTTTACAAGCCCCTCTTGTGTGGATGGTTTTTTAGAGATTTTTGGCAAGATACCTAAAAACAAGCAGCTGATCTTTATTGGTCCTGTAACCAAAGCTTATTTCTTATCATTCTAACAGTTGTGTTGGGAAAAGGTTTGTTGCATGCGTTGGAAGAGTAGATTGCTTTCTTCACTCGATAGCTCTTCTTTTACGAGATGAGACATGTAAGATTGGTGTATTTGCTGGTGGATCACTTTTTTGTATTGATTCCCTATAATGGATTGAATGCCCTTGAATCCTAACATCCCCATGACAGCAACATATTCTAGACCATGCCCTGCATTGGCATAATTAGCTACGGCATTTTCTACTTTATGGGGATCTGAAGATTCTAATTCAGAGGGATTTTGAAGATCAAAGGGCTTGAAGCAGCCATATGTACCTATGCTTAAAATTGCACTGCAAATTCCCACCAATCCCACAATTACAACTGTCTTAGCTGTTTTTGCTGAAAATTGTTCCCAGGATGAAGTGTTTATATCTTGTTTGATTTGACGCGCTGTTAAGTAGATAATATTTTTTTTTCGGAGTCTATGTTTCAGATCGCGATTGATTTGTTGTTGAATTTCATCGATATTAATATTCTTAGATAAGGGTAATCCACCATAGCGCAATAACTCTCTATTGGTTCTTTGGACTAGAAACTCTTTTTCGCAAGGGCTATTAGCTTTAATAATGGCTAGGTTATAAGCTTTTGTGATCTCATGACAAATTCTTCTATTGTAGGGTTCAGAAATAAATCGATGGAAAATCGGATGAAATATTAATTCATAAAGTTGCACCATATATGTGACTGCCATCCCTGTATTGCCAATTCCTTGAGCTGCAACCATAGCAGTTTCAAGGTTTGATGATTCCATATCGCTAAGTGGAACCACATCGAATGTTTTGAGACACGCCCAAGAACCCACTGCATTAGGATATATTGCGCTGAGTCCTACTGTTGCGATGATTCCTTGGGCAAGGGTTGTCCAAGGTCTTCTTATCCCTTCTTCATAAATGGAACAAATGGCTAGATTAACAGCTTTTTTCCAGTGCCATTTTCTAGGAGCTTCAATAGAGCTGATCTCGCTTGAGAGTCGATGTTCGAGGTTAAAGTGTTTTGAGGATGTTAGAGCCTCGTTCACATCTGGCGACGCCTTCATTTCTTCAATAGGGTATACTGCAACTAACTGTACATTGCTAATTTGATGGATTGCCATTCTTAAGTTCCTCTGTTTTATGATGTAACCACGGTTACATTTTTCTGCTATTTTTTACAAATATAATTTTGATATATCTGAATTTGCGCTATAGTTAACCCTATGAATGACAGAAAAAAGGAAAATACAAGAGCTGTATATTTTAAAAAAGCGAGGGTCCAACGTTTAAAAGAAATGGCTGAAGACTACACGGAAATGATTGCTGATTTAATAGAGGAAAATGGCAAGGCTCGGATATGTGATTTAGCAAAACAAATGGGAGTCTCGCATGTCAATGTCATTAAAATGGTCAAAAAGTTGATAGGG
>JAJFML010000027.1 GCA_021772195.1 Chlamydiota bacterium
ACTACAAATCTAGTTGATTAAAATAACTTATGAAACGCACTGTCTTCTAAACAATATAGGTAATACAAAAGAATAGCAGATATCTGGGTTTTCTTTTGGATATTGCACACAAAGTGCTTCTGTAAGGTATTGAACGCGTTCTACGTGGGAGGGATGATAACCTTCTTTTTTGGAGTAAAGTCTTATACATTTATCAGCTGAAGAACGGAGTTTACATGATTCAATGGCTCTTTGCTGACCTTCTAACATGTGTTGAAAGCTATCACGAAGTCCTCTTGCGAGTATAGGATGCCTCAAGGATAGTAGATCTGCTTTCACTTCCTCTTCTCGTTTAGAGTAAAAGGGAGTCATTTCATAGACATACTGTAAGGGCGATTTTGTACCCTCAATTATCACATGACCAATTTCATGTGCAATAATTCCCATAGACATTTCTTTTGTCAGGGTGCCTTCATTACCTATAAATCCTTCTATCATTTCAGAAGAAGGACTAATGATGGAGATATGCTTTCCTTTAAGTACGTAAGGCGAACGTAAAAAAAGAGGAAGGGGATAGGTGGCTAAGCTGAAAAATTGATGGTCCTTGGGGCTGCCTAGCATATCATGAACATCTTCTATACCATCTTGAAAGGAAAAATAGAACTTACAAGGAAGTCTTGAGTCTCTATCAGATGAGGGAGCTCCCTCTTCAAAGAAAGCCCTACACTTTAGATCATCTTTTGCAGCCATAAGAAGTCTAGAGTCTGAGAGTCGAGTCGATGGTCCAGCATAAGATAAACCTAATGCTGCAATAACGCCTACGGCGCAAGTGATTATAAGAGATTTAGTTACGCTAAAAGATTCATCTTTAGGGGGGGAGTATACTTTATTGGGATGGTATTTTGTTACTTCTAATGTCAATTTAATCTACCCATTGAAGAGTTATGACTTCTGGAGTGCTAATGTCAGAGTTTCTTGTCATAAATCCAGAAAGTCCGCAAAAAATATATTTTAGATCCTCTATCTTTTCATCCAGATCTCTTGCAGAAACAGATCCTTTTCTGGGAAATAGAGTCTTTACAAATGCTCCTGTTAGCTTGGAGATTGTCTCAGAAAACAAGACAGTTAGGCGAAGTTGATTTTTTTTATTTTCTGCCCTAACAGGAAATTGCTTTCCATCTGGAGTGGTCAAAAGGCAGATAGACGGTCTATCTTGGCTCAGGTCTAAAGCAAGAGAATAACCCAAATTTTTAACAATAAAAATACTTTGAGCAGACATTGTTTTTTTTGTTTGTTGTTTTCGTTAATTATACTAAAAATCCAAATTTATTTCAATAAATGTTTTAACTTGCGTTTGGATTAAAGTGTTGTTAATGTGCTAATAATTAGATGTTTGAGGAAATGCAAGAAAAAAGGGGTAAAATGTCCTCGACAGGATTCGAACCTACGACCTGTCGCTTAGGAGGCGACCGCTCTATCCAGCTGAGCTACGAGGACCTAATGGGAGCATTATATATCTAAGTGCTACACAAATAAAGCGAATTTTGGATAATGGGCATTTTACTCTGGAGTATATATGTCAGCTGATATCGGTCTCATTGGTCTTGCTGTAATGGGACAAAATCTAATTCTAAATATGGCAGATCACGGTTATACCGTTGCAGCCTTTAACCGCACCGTCGAAAAAGTCGATGCTTTTATAGAGGGCCCAGCTAAAGGAAAATCAATTGTCGGTGCACGCTCTATAGAGGAGTTTATCTCTCAGTTGAAAAGGCCGCGCAAAATTATGATGATGGTAAAAGCCGGTAAAGCGGTAGATGAATTTATTGAGCATCTAATGCCTCATCTTGAAGAGGGCGATATTATTATTGATGGCGGCAACAGCCACTATCCCGATTCTCAAAGACGCTATGAAGAGCTGAAAGAGAAGGGGATTCTCTTTATTGGTACAGGAATCTCTGGCGGTGAGGAGGGAGCTAGACATGGTCCTTCGATTATGCCCGGTGGAAACCCGGATGCTTGGCCTCATGTGAAAGAGATCTTCCAATCGATAGCGGCACAGGTAGATGGTGAAGCGTGTTGTGATTGGGTAGGAGAAGGCGGTGCTGGGCACTACGTTAAGATGGTTCATAATGGCATTGAATATGGTGACATGCAGCTTATCTGTGAGGCTTTTGATCTATTGAAAAGAGGCTCTTCACATTCCTATGATGAACTAAATCAAATTTTCTCCGAGTGGAATAAAGGTGAGCTCGACTCTTACCTTATCGAAATCACGCGCGATATTTTTACGAAAAAAGATGAGGATGGACAGCCGCTTCTTGATAAGATCTTGGATGCGGCGGGACAAAAAGGAACGGGAAAATGGACTGCGATAGGAGCTCTTGATGAAGGAATTCCTGTGACTTTAATCGGTGAAGCGGTTTTTGCCAGATGTCTTTCTGCAATTAAAGAAGAGAGAGTCGAGGCATCTAAAAAGCTCAAAGGAAATGTAGGAAAATTTGAGGGCGATAAGAAGAAGTTTGAAGAGCAGATTATGCATGCTCTCTATGCTTCTAAGATCATCAGTTATGCACAAGGTTTTATGCTCATGCGAAATGCCTCTGATAAGTACAAATGGGATCTCAATTATGGATCGATTGCGCTTATGTGGCGCGGCGGCTGCATAATTCGAAGTAAATTTTTGGGCAAGATTAGAGATGCCTTTAAAAAGAATCCTGAATTGAAGAACCTTCTTCTCGATGATTTTTTCACGAAAGAGATTGGGAGAACGCAGGTCAATTGGCGAGAAATTGTAGCTCAGGGGGCAAAGCTTGGAATTCCACTTCCTTGCTTTAGTACAGCGCTTACTTTCTTCGATGGTTATCGAACAGAGAGGCTTCCGGCATTTTTATTGCAGGCTCAGCGGGAC
>JAJFML010000028.1 GCA_021772195.1 Chlamydiota bacterium
GTCGTTAATTGCTTACTTAGCTTCTTTGAAAACCACGTGTTTTCTAAGAGTTTTGTCGAACTTTCTTAGCTCGAGACGCTCGGTTGTATTGCGTTTGTTTTTTGTAGTCCAGTAAGTCTGAGCGCTTTCTGTGCTCTTAAGTTTTACAGTTTCTCTTGGTCCTTTCTTAGCCATCTTTTGCCCTTCAAAAATAGTTATTATCGGTAAATTTTATCTCAATTAACTGTTTGTTACAAGCGAAATACGAGGTTTAGCTTCTAAATCCAAAGAATCTTTGCCATTTTTGAGGTAGAGGTGGTAGCCAAGACCGCCGATCATAGCCGCATTGTCCATGGAAAGACCGGGTGGTGGGAAAAAAAGAGGAAGATCGAACGAATTTTTTAAGGTTTCTCGGAGCTTTTGATTGTGGCTTACTCCGCCGCCGATAAAAATTTGGGAAAATTCAAATTTTTTCTTTACGAGGCTGATTTTTTTTATGACATCATTAATCGCTGTTTTTTGAAAAGATGCTGCGATATCTGCCTTTGAATGCTCTTCTTTAGATGCATAGAGAACGGAGGTTTTAAGACCGCTAAAGGAGAAATCGAGCTCTGATCGTTTTACTCTTCCAGCTGTGAAGGAAATTTTTGAATCATCGCCCATTTTTGCAAGTTTTTCAACCTCCGGGCCGCCAGGATAGGGAAGTCCCAAAATTTTTGCGACTTTATCAAAGGCCTCTCCCATCGCATCATCTACTGTCTGGCCGATCATTTCATAAACGCCTAGAGATTTGATGAGAACCATGAAGGTGTGTCCTCCTGAGAGGACGACTCCTAAGGAGGGAAATTGAACACTTTGGTTCATCATTGAGGCATAGAGGTGTGCCTCGATGTGGTTCACCCCTACAAAGGGAATATCCCAAGCAATTGATAGGGCTTTTGCAGCATTTAGACCAATGAGAAGAGCGCCGATCAGTCCTGGGCCTCTAGTTGTTGCAATGAGATCGATTTTAGGTGAACCTGCTTTTTGAATTGCTTCCTCGATAACAGGAATTAATACGTCAACATGCGCTCTTGAGGCAAGCTCAGGAAAGACGCCGCCATATTTTTTGTGGATATCGGTCTGCGAGTAGATCACATTTGAAAGAATTTCTTTACCATCTTTCACAACGCTAACGGCAGATTCGTCACAACTGGTTTCAATTCCAAGTACAAACATGAATTAAGAATAAAGTGATCTTGATTAAACAGCTACTCTGCTTGGGAAAAAGTAATCCCCAATACTTCTTGCCAACCCAAAAATGCTGTTACTTACAGCACAGACTCTAGATACATATCTCTCTTTCATATGCTCTTTTGTAGCATCTATAATATCACTCTGAGCTCTTTTAATGATGCTTGAGTGGCCCTCATTTGTGTAGAATTTTGAAGATAAGTTTTGAACATTAAGCGGTGCCGTAGTAGGTGCTGGAGTCACTTTAGAATCTGAAGTGGAGCCGTAGGTGTTAAATACAACACCAGCTCTAGCCCCTTCTCTCATCTGTGAAACGAGTCTTTTAGCTCTTTCGGAGCCGTAGGCCATCTCTTTAATAACAATGGGTTTCATTGATCCTGCAAGCGGAGTTTTCAAGAGAAATCTCCAAAACCGGCTCTTAAGGCTCTGATCACCAGCATTTCCTATAACCTCTGTTCCAAATAAAGGCGCTGCAATACAGGAGACTCTAATTGGGTTTAAAACTTCATCTTCAACTTTTAGTTGGTGTGCTATGTGAGCTACAATGCGCCCGCCATTGGAAACGCCAATAAGCTTGATGGGGGAGTGAGGGTTTTTCAGAGCCCAAGCGCGGATTCTTTGTAAGGTCTTTTCCGCTGCTGAGTTAAGTGAACAATTTCCCTTATTCGGTACGTGTGGTCTGTAGATGGTCTCGTTTTTGGTCTCTTCGTTTTCAAGGAGGGCTTTGTGCATACGGTCGAACTGAGAGGGATGGGCGTTTAGTCCATGAACCATGACAATAAGACCTTTGCTGCCCTCAATATCTTGGATGGGGGTAGTTTTTGGATCGGAGTAAAACTTTTTTTGACTCATTCTTGAGATAATCGTAGGAAGAGCAAAGCAAATATCTTTAACTAGTCCTACAATCTTATTAATTATTTTAGTTAAACCGCTGGTATTTACCTCATGGCTTTTTGCAAAAGACTGTTCAGTGTAAACAAAATTATTTGAAATTGCACTCATAGTTACCTAGATTTGCGAAATATTATAACAAAAATAAGATTTAATTAATAACTTAAAATTAATTTATGATATGACGCATTCATCTTTATTGATTGCTCTTGAGCTGCTTGCAGCTTCCATGATTGAATTTGCAAGCCTATTGGCACCATCGGAGTCCCCGGACTCTCCAATCTTGATGGAAATAGCTAAGACAGCTGCAGTTTTAATTTCTTGGTTTTCAATTGTTCTGGCGAGTTCTAAAACCTCTTGAATAGTGCTTATATCTGCAGAAGTCATAAGAATTCTTTTAATCAATTCCTCAGGATCAAGTAACTTATTTGCAATTGAAAGAGCCTTTTCAAAAGCCCCAATTTTGATTAGCGCATCGATTAACATCTCATAGCATTTTCTTTTAGCATCTGGATCCCTGATTTTTTTTGTAACTTCTATGGCTCCTTCAAAGTTACTATCTTCAAGTAGCACCTCTACTCCTGTTATTCTTGCTCTTATCTCATATCTTTTAAGGGGAGGCGGATCTTGAAAGGCTGCTTTTTCCTCGTCGCCTTTTTCTTCTGCTAAAAAGCCTTGTGCTATCATCCTAATGGCCACTCGAGCCATTTCTTCATTTCCAAGCTTTGTGTATAATTTTGAAAGTCTCTGTAGGGAGCATGCTGTGAGCTCTTCCATATCATTTGCTAGAAATTCAGAAATACGTAAGGCTTTCTCTTTTTGCCCTGAAGCTAGTAACGCACCTGCAAGTTCAATGAGAGAGCTCATCCGAATAAATTTAATATGAATGGATCTCGCCAATTTTTCAGCAATGACATACTCACTTTTTTTGATCAAAGCCTTCACGATAACCTGAAGATATCGATCGTATTTATAATTCATCCATTCTAGATTAATGTCATGGGAGCTAATCTCTGAGAGATCTACATAAAACTGTCTTGCGATAAGAAGGGCGCGATCCAAAAACCCTTCTTCTGTTAGAGCGGAGATAACATTTTCTAAGCAGTTATTATTTAATGCTTTTTTTATTTTAGGATCAGATGGGTCCAGAAGAAGTAGTCTAAATTCTTCAATTCTAAATATTTGAGAGAGAGAGGGATGATGTGCTAGCCTGAAGATTAACCTTTCGAGCTCTATAGGTGTAAAACCTGAAAATATTTTTCTTTTGGAATGAGGGTACAGTTGATTGTTGGAATTTTCAAACCTATTTAATAGAGGAAAATGAGCTTGTTTAGGAGGGAAAAGACTTTGTACAAATCGAAACACTCTAGAGTGAATAGATAAAAAACAACTATGCAAGTCTGATCTGCTCTCGAAAGTTAGATCCGTAATATTAACAAGGAGTTGTTTTCTTAATTTTAATCTAATTGATATATCAAGGTGTTTTCCAAGGAGTGTAATCACATCACTAGTCAAGCGGATCGTTAATTCTTTTTGGAAACGGAATCTTTCAGGGGTATACTCTTCTCCAATTCTGTAGGGAGAGATGTAGTCTTTAATAGATGGAGGAGATGCTGCTGCTGCCATATTTTAATCTCCTTTTACATGAGACGACATTCTTCGGGGTCTCTTCTTTGCTCAAAAATTAATTGAGATAAATCGTTTGCTTGATCGGCCTTACCTGTTTGGTGAAGGACTTCGCATAAAGCTAAGATAGCAATAGTTCTTATTTCAGGATTTTTAATTGCTTGAGCTATTCTTTTAGCAGCAGCGCTAGCCCCTCTTCTTTGCAGCTCAATTGCAAGATCTTTCATTTGTACAGCTGGCATATTTCCATTTAAAGCATCTATCTGATCTTGACTAAGGTCGGTCTCTTGTTCTTTTGATTCAGGTTCAAAGAGGGAAGAGGATAGTTGAGCTGCTCTTTCAGAATTATCATGTTGATTATGATAGGTGCAAATCTCTAGTATCATCATGGTTCTAATATTACTGATTTCAATGGAGCATGCTATTTCTTCTGCCTTTGAGGGGGCGTCATGTTTTAGATAGAGCTCAGCCATCCCTTTTAGGGTGATGGCTCGTATATGGGGATCTTCAATGGCTTCCAAAATATTGGCACAAAAATTGAGATCTATAATTGCAGTGTAGATAGCAAGGCTTTTTAAGATCTCTGGGATCATATTCATATGAAAAGTTTTTTCTAATACAACTCTAAGGGCTAGATCAGGTCTATCTTTATCTACATAGGCAAACGCAATTTCAGAGATCGCCTTTGCATGGGTCTTAGGAGAGAAAATATAGCTAGCTTCACTTAAGGCACTATCAAAATGACCGCTTCTTGCGAGCTCTTTGCATGTTTCATGTCCATGCATCTCTTCAAATCTTCCCATCTCACCAAGAAATTCAGAGAAGGTATTAAGAGGAGTGAGACGGGGATTACTCAACTCAAGGTTAAGCCTTTGTACCCTTTTGCTATCTCCTGTTTTTTTACAAAGCGCGATCAATCTTTTAAACAGATCTATCGTTATATCGTCTAATTTTTGATCATCTATACTATCTACGACCATTTTTGCAGCAAAGAGTTGGTGTATTTGGATAAAATATTCAGCTGTTTCAATGAGAGTCTCAACTTGAATCAAGGGTTCTGGAATGGTTCGAAGTACATTTTTAGCGAGCTCAAATTGCCCTTTTTTAACGAAAAGTTTAACGGTCATTTTTAAGACAATTGATCTTGTGGCAGAACATGCAATTTTTTGCGCCATTTCAGATGCTTTTTTGAAATTTCCATACTCTAAATAAGAATCTATAAGTAGGTGTATCGAAAAGATGTCTAAGCTGGGATCATAAGCATCTCCTGTTAACAAGAGACGGGTGGATTCTAATTTTAAGAGAGGGCTCAGGCTTTGGGAGAGTAAGATTTTATCCATTAAATCAGAGACGGGAATTGTGCCAGACAGAATCTTGGTATTTTGTAAAAAGATCTTATGAATTTGATTAAAAAGATCGATCTGTAAATGTTGTAGCGCCTCTTCTTTTTCAGTGGTTAGGAGGGTAATTTGATTCAATATATTGTGAGGAAAGAGTTTGGTAAATCTAGCTAGAGATTCGATTATTTTAAGCGCAATTTCAATCGTCTTATTTTTTTGATGGTGAAAAATAGGATAATTTTCAGAGAGGCCTATAGGTTTCAAGGTCAGAGCTTGAGTCATATAAAGTCCGTTTAAGAAAATATGCGGACATTATAAATGTTTGATAAATAAAAAAACAAATTATTTTTTTAAAACTGATTTCAGTTCATCTTTAGTTCAGAGGCTGCCATTTGGTCTACAATCCAAAGCGCTTTAGTATCTTCAGATCCCACAAGATAGGCGGGAAGATGGTCGGCTTCTGTTTTTGGAAATAGAATTCGTTTTAACATCTCTTTTTTTTGTTCACCCATCACATAAAAACAAATATTTTTACTGTTGTTGATACAATCGAGAGTGAGAGTGATTCTCCAAGAGTCTTTTTCACGAATATAGTTAGCTGTTGCGGCTTTATTTTTCACATCAAGTGCTTTTGTGCCAGGAAAGAGGGAGGCTGTGTGCCCATCATCACCCATACCAAGCATGACGAGATCGAAAAGATCTGGGCCTAGGTTTTTTTCGATAAGACTGTCATATTCATCTGCCATTACATTGATGTCTTTCTCTGCTTTCATGCGAAAAATCTGATTTTTAGGAATAGATAGAAGCCCAAGACCCGCTTCCATTGCCATGGGGTAATTGCTCTCTTTATCAGTGGGGGGG
>JAJFML010000029.1 GCA_021772195.1 Chlamydiota bacterium
GATGAAAATATCCCTCATCAAAGAATGAACCTAAAGGGTCTTACACAAGAGAGTTTTCGAAATCAACTTCATAAGCGCGGACTTGCAAGGCTAGCTATTGCTCTAACAGATCAACACGACGATCTCATCTGGTATGTCACTCATAGGCTCGACATTGGTAGGGGAAACGCCTTGATGAAGGCAATAGAAAAAAAGAGTCCTGCGCATATAGTAAAAGTGATGGTTAATTCGGTAATGGAGGCATTGAAATGAAATATTTTTCTCTCTTTTCGAAAGAAGAGATCCACACAAAGGCAGGACAAAAGGTTATTCCCGCAAAAGAGTTTGAAGCTCTCACAAGTGCAGATGCGCTCCTCGAAAAAGTACAGGATGACGCAAAGAGTTATCGTGAAAAAATAGTCACTGAGTGCGAACTTCTAAAAGAAGAAGCCGCAAGATCTGGTTTTCAACATGGCCTTGAAAAGTTAAATAGCAATATTTTAGAACTTGATAATCTTATCAAAAACCTCTCAAAAGAGATCAACAAACAGATTCTTCCTCTCGCCATCAAGGCCGCGCGAAAAATTTTAGGAGAAGAATTAAAGCTTCATCCCGATCGCATAGTAGATATTGTGATGCAAGCCTTAAAGCCCATTGCACAGCATCATAAAATAATCATCTATGCGAATAAATCAGATATCGATATCTTAGAATCTAAGAAATCAAAAATAAGAAAGATTTTAGAGCAAGTTGATAGCTTTTCAATTCGCGAAAGAGATGATATCGAGCCTGGTGGATGTATGATTGAAACAGAAGCTGGCATCATCAACGCACAGTTGGAAAATCAGTGGCGCGCTTTGGAATCGGTTTTCGAATCCTACATGAAAAAGTAAAAAGCCTATGCGCATCCTTCTACTCATTTTTCTCATTCTCTTTGCAAAATTTAGCTATGCACAAGATGAAGCGCAGCAGCTATCTCCGATGACACAGCAAATATTAGCTCAGGCTCAAGAGCAAGACAAAAATCAAGCAGAGATTTCCGGGCCTACACTTGTCACTAAAATGGCAATACTTGCAGGTGTAGCTGTCATGCCCTTTGCTATCATGCTGCTCACCTCTTTCGTAAAAATTGTGATCGTCCTGGCTCTTCTTAGAAACGCTCTCGGTGTCCAGCAATCGCCTCCCAACCAAGTCTTAAACGGCATTGCACTCATGATGACATTCTATGTGATGTTTCCGACAGGACTTGCCATGTATAACTCCTCAAAAGATCTTTTAGTCAAAGCCCCCTCCGAGCTCTTTTCTGATCAATCTGCCGCCTATGTTGTGGAAGTCATTGATAAAGCAAAGGAGCCCATGCGAGGCTTCCTTGAGAGAAACACGACGCAAAAGCATATGAACGGCTTCTATTCGATTGCACATAGACTATTCCCTGACCCCTTTAAAGAGGAGCTAAAGACAAATGATTTTATCATTCTCGTGCCCTCATTCATCACCTCGCAGTTAAAGGCAGCTTTTGAAATCGGCGTTCTTATCTATTTGCCCTTCTTTGTCATCGATCTCGTCACCTCCAACATCCTCCTTGCGATGGGTATGATGATGTTATCGCCGCTTACCATTGCTCTACCTATCAAACTACTGCTGCTTGTTATGATCGATGGATGGACGGTGCTTATTCAAGGCTTAACCCTCACATTTAGGTAAGAATATGTTTAGTAGTGAAATCTATCAACTAACCTATCAGGCCCTTATACTCATACTCATTTTGTCAGGGCCACCAATCCTTATCTCCATGGTCTTTGGCCTTATGGTTGCCGTTTTTCAGGCTGCCACTCAAATCCAAGAACAGACCCTCTCTTTTACTGTAAAACTCTTTGCTGTCGTCTTCACGCTGATGTTTTTAGGAGGCTGGCTAGGTGCACAAATTATGAGCTTTGCAAAGACTATTTTCTATGGCTTTCCAAAGTGGGGCATGTCCTAACAAAATTAAGAAAGCACATAACCCACTACTAAGAGCTTAACCTCGCTATGGATGTCGTTCGATCCACCGATTCCTTCTTTAATTTCCTACTCCATTTCCCCCATCTGACTGCAAATAACGTCCTAAGTCTCTTTTTGCTCACGCTCTTTCGCATCCTGCCCATCATTGTTTTTGCTCCTTTTCTCGGTGGGAGGAATCTTCCAAATCCTGTGAAAATTATGTTTGGAATCGCCCTTGCCTCTATCTTCATTCCAGCCGTTCTGGCGTCATCGAAAGGAGGCGTTGAGTTTAATTGGCTCTTTATAGGCTATTCACTCAAAGAACTTGCAATTGGCTTCGTTCTAGGATTTCTCATGGCTATTCCCTTTTTTATCGGACAGTCTTCAGGGAGCCTTATTGATCATGCCCGAGGCTCTGCCTCTCTACAAGTTACAGACCCTACAACTCAGACCCAGACAGGACCGCTAGGCCTTCTCTACAACTATACGCTCATTGCCATCTTCTTTATGCTTGGGGGCCCCTTTTACTTCTTCAATGCCGTTGCTGACTCCTTCCAGCTCGTGCCCGTCGACGCCTTCTTTAATCCACACTTCTTCAGCATGAATGTTCCCTTTTGGCACCTCGTTGTAAAGCTGCTTTACCACGTCATGAGCTTAGCTATCCAGTTAGCTGCGCCATCTCTTATCGGGATTCTTATGATTGAGATGTTCCTCGGTATCGCTAACAGACTAGCGCCCCAGGTCCAGATCGTCTTCCTTGGCATCCCGCTAAAATCCTGGACAGGTATCGCCCTTCTATCTCTTGCTTGGGTATTCGTTCTTAAGCAGTTAGGAAAAGAGTCTCTAGAATGGGTCAAGGTGATCAACAATGTAATCCACAGCACCCACTTCTACAAATCCTAATTTACTGATTTCAAGATAGTTACATATTTCGTTTTTTCAAATAATTAAACAACAAACACTTTAATTATATTAACCAACAGTTTTAATTATATTAACTAAGAAGAAAGACTATGAGCTCATTAACCGTTTCAGAAACTAGATCAATGGTTTCAAGCTATTCAGACAGACTGAAAAATTGTTCTGTTGAAGGGGAAGTGATTCAATTTGAAAATTGTCCAGCTCAGTCAATTCACGCATACAGTAGAGAATTAATAGAACTTCTCGACTATTATGACTCAATAGAAAAGAGCCCTCTAGCACGCGGTGAGGTGATACTAGATTTAAAAAGCTCAATAAGTGCGTTATCCACTAAAATTCACAAGCAAAAAACTTGCTTTAGAAAGCTTATCAGTTACGCTGGTTGTTTCCAAACTAGAGCAGAAAAACAACTTCAACCTCTAAAAACTAGAATAGATCAAATTTTTGCTAAAAGTCGAGGACGCCTCAATTATTTGGTAAAAAAAGCAGATAAATGTCTGACATCAGCCTGTGATGCTATTGTCAAATCTGATCTCAATAGGAA
>JAJFML010000030.1 GCA_021772195.1 Chlamydiota bacterium
GGCCTTAATCTGTTCTTTTGATAAAGAAAATTGATAGCGCTCATTAACCAGCTGAAAAAGATCTCCCAAAGTTGTAGAAGTAGTCTCAACAACCTCTTTTTCCTTTCCCGCTTCCACTGATAGAAGAGCAAAATATTCTACTGTAATTTTTTTCATTATATTCAACTTTCAACATCTAAAATTGCAACAGGTGAATTGGGCACCCTTCCAGCTGCAACTTGTTTCAACTCCTCATCACTTAGATCTCTTCCAATGGATTCTTTATAGGCTTCTTGAAATTCTTTCTTAGAAAACGAAAACCCTTTCTTTTTGATAGTTTTTTGTGCATCTTCTTTATTTTTAATGCTCTCTAGTTCTTTTTTGAGATGTGAGCCATTATTAACCTCTTCAATGAACTTTTTTGCACTTTCTTTTGACATCTTAAAAATCCTATTTTACATTCATAAAACTTAACCCATGATGGTTGTAATGGAAATATGCATTAATAATCAAACTTACACAGCAAAAAAAAGTTTTTTCTCTGGTATGCACCGCCTCTGCTCACCCGAAAAAACCCTTAAAAACGTAAAGAGCCACTATAATAAAATTGGACTAACAAGAGTTGCAGATATTACCGGATTTGATCATATTGGAATTCCTGTAATCTCAACAATTCGCCCAAACAGCCTTACTCTTTCCGTCTCCTCAGGGAAAGGAGTAACAAAAGAGGCGGCTATCGTCTCGGGCATTATGGAAGCGCTTGAACTCTATTATGCTGAGACACATCACTTTAAAACTTTTAAAGCAACAAGTGAAGAATTAGGAAATAATGCTGTTGATTTTCATAATCTCACCTTGAGAAAGAATGCAATCTTACCTAAAAATTGGCCTCTTAAATGGTGCTTAGGATGGGACTTAATTTCTCAAAGCGAGATCGCCGTGCCTCTGATGGCCGTGACAATGAACTATCAATTAGGAGAAAAAGATACATTTGACTTAGATCCTTTCCTCATTTCATCTAATGGACTAGCCTCTGGCAATCACCCTCTTGAAGCAATTTTAAGTGGTATTTATGAAGTGATTGAGCGAGATGCCATCACTTGTTTTGGAAACAACGCTCCTAAAGTACCCCTCGACTCAATTCCTTATTCCTCAGTAAAAGCTCTCATTAAAAAATGTGAAAGAGCAGAAGTTGAGATTTCTCTTTTTGACTCAACAATAGACACTGGTGCCTATGTATTTAAAGCTGAAACATTTGATAATGCGGTGGGATTAACCCAAGGTTTTGGCGCCCACCTTGACCCAGAAATAGCAATGATCCGAGCATTAACTGAGTCTGTCCAAGGAAGAGCTGTTTTTATTTCAGGGGCCAGAGACGATATCTTTCAGCATACCTTTCAATCCCACCGAAAGTTTAGAATTAATAATCAGGTTAAAAAGGCTCAGGCAGCTGTGCGCTATTCAGATAGAGCTACTCTAACCTTTGAAGGGGATATTATTTTACTACTCGAAAATTTAAAAAAAATTGGAATTGCTCAAGTAATTGTTTTTGATCTATCTGACAAAGATTCTCCTGTGAGCGTTTTTAGAGTAATAATTCCAGGACTAGAAGGATACCACTCAAATAAGACAGCTTTAGGAAAAAGAGCAAAGCATAGTTCTATAGACAAGATTTTCCACATGCCTGCTGGAGGGCTCCAATGACATATGTCTTCCTAGGCCCTTCTCTACCTCTAGCTGAAGCAAAAAAAATTCTTGAGGCCAATTACCTTCCTCCTGCTAAGCAGGGAGACATTATCTCTCTTGTTGAGAGGGAAAACCCGCATACAATTGCTCTCATTGATGGCTACTTTTTTCAATCTCTTTCTGTTTGGCATAAAGAGATTATGTATGCGCTGGAAAAAGGAATCACAGTACTGGGCAGCAGCAGCATGGGGGCCTTGAGGGCTGCAGAAATAGAACGCTATGGAATGATCGGGGTAGGTGAAGTTTTTAAGCTCTATCAAGAGGGCCTTTTAGATGATGATGAAGTCGTACTTGTTCACGCGCCAAAAGAAAAAGGCTACCTCAATCTCACTCTCACAGTCGTAAACATCCGTTTCACGCTTAAAAAAGCAGTTCAAAATGGTTTGATCACAGAAGAGCTCTCAGCAAAAGTTGTCAACCGTGCTAAATCCCTCCATTATACAGAAAGAATACTTTCAAACATTCTGAAAGGCATGCCCTCTATTCTACAGTCTATCTTTCAATCACACTATCATGACCAAAAAAAAGAAGATGCAAAATTACTTTTACAAAAAATTGCAAATAAAGAGTTTTACACTACCTTGACGGGATCTTTTAGCTATTCATCTCATATGAGACCACTATACTATCAAGAGCGCTCTGTCGGGGTAGATCAGACAAAAATACCACTTGCCACAATCGCAAAATATGTCGCACTTCACCACCCCGATTTCTCTCGACTAAAGAGCCATGCACTAAATCGCATTTTAGTTAGCGTTCTTGCCAAACTTCTTCAAATTGAAGTAACAGATGAAGAGATTGAA
>JAJFML010000004.1 GCA_021772195.1 Chlamydiota bacterium
CTCGTCGACCCAAAGTGTAGGCATTCCCATAGTTGACTTAGTGGAGGCAAAAGGAACGTTGTATCTATTCAGCATTTCAGGCGTTTCATTGGTAAGAACGTGGTTTAGCATGACTTTACCTCGAACGATCGGCACCTCATTTAGCTGGATGCCATATTCATCACCCTCTAAAGAGGGAGAGTCTGTTCTTACGTGAACACCTGGGAAGCGTACGCCAAGATCGTGATAAAGGGCGTGGCGCATCTTTGGAATAAGCTGATCGATAAAAGTCATTCCTTGCTTGTCTTTCTTGATCATTTTGGAGAGCTCTTTTCCAACTTCTAGCACAACAGGTAGTGTGAGCGTATAGTCATCCGATCCAGAAGAGACAACGGCATGTCCAGCGACATCGGTCTCCACAGTTCCCATTCCACCGCCTGCAGCTTGTGTTGCGGCTTTTTTTCGGGACATGGTAACCACAAAACCTAACAGACCGACAAAGACCGATAGAATTAAGAAAGGCGTTGCTGGAAAGCCAGGCACCCAGGCCATGAGAAGAAGAACGCCGCCCGCAATCATGAGAGCGCGCGGCTGCATGAGGAGCTGTTCAGAGATCTCTCTACCAAGGTTAGAATCTTTCTTTTCAGAAGAGACGCGCGTCGTCACGATACCTGCTGTGATCGCGATCATTAGAGCTGGGATCTGAGAGACAAGGCCATCACCAATGGATAGGAGAGAAAAAGTTTTTGCCGATTGGGCAAGCGTCATTCCCATCATCGTAGCACCGATGATAAGTCCGCCAATAACGTTAATGACAGTGATGACGATACCTGCAATGGCATCACCTTTTACGAATTTCATCGCACCATCCATGGCACCATAGAGTTGGCTCTCTTTGGTAAGAGCTAACCTCAGCTCTCTTGCTTGGTGGGTGTCTAATAGTCCTGATCTAAGATCTGCATCGATACTCATCTGTTTGCCTGGCATCGCATCGAGCGTAAATCTAGCAGCTACTTCAGCTACTCTCTCAGCACCTTTCGTAACAACGATAAATTGCACGATGGTGATGATCAAGAAGATAACAGCACCTACAACGTAGTTTCCACCGACAACAAAGTGACCGAAGGAGAAGATGATCTCACCTGCGTTTGCGTGCAGAAGGATTTGTCTGGTAGATGAGATATTAACGCCCAGACGATAGAGTGTTGTAATCAAAAGAAGAGAGGGAAAGATCGATAGTTGGACGGCCTTTTGAATATAGAGACCAACAAAAATTAGAGAGACAGAAACGGTTAGATTGACTGCGATCAAAACGTCGATTACATGGGGAGATACAGGAAAGATGAGCATCATCATGATACAGATGATGATGAAAGCTAAGACCAGATCACTTGCACCGGTGATCGTTCTAAGTGCTTTGTCTCCACCTAAAAACCGTGACAGATTTTCTAAAAATTTGCTCATCTAAATAGCTCCATATTCACATCAGGGCTCTCTTCCATTGAAGTTACCCACTTAAGAACTTCTGCAATGGCCTTGTAAGTATCTTCCGGGATATAATCGGAGATTCTTCCTCTGGCAAAAAGATCCCTCGCAAGCTCAGGATTACGCATAACCGGTATCTTATCATCAATTGCAATTTTTATGATCTTTTCTGCAATAATCCCTTGCCCCATCGTTAAAATCATAGGTGCTGGATCTTCCTCTTCATTATAACCAATGGCAACTGCAATATGCGTTGGATTGGTAATAATAGCTCTCGCTCGCCTAGCAGCAGAGGGGCCTTCCTGATAGGCAATTTCTCTGGAAAGCTCTTTTCTTTTTCCCTTAATCTGAGGATCACCCTCAGTATCTTTATACTCCTGCTTAACCTCAAATTTTTCCATCTTCATTTCTTTTGCAAAGTTTTTCTTTTGAAAAGCGAGATCAAAAAGCGCAACTAATACAAAAAAAATGCCAACACGAATTGTAATCGTCTTTAAAAACTCTTCTAAAATCATGGCGCTGGCATAGACGGGGATGGCAGCTGCACTTATCGCTTGTGATAACATGCTCATTATTACAATGTAAATAATAAGAGCGGCGCCGATGATCTTTAAAATGGACTTTATCAGCTCAACCAATACCTTCATCTTAAACTTTTGTTTAATCCCTTCAACGGGGTTAAGTTTTTTAAATTGAAATTTCATCGCTTCAAAAGAAAAGACGGGGCCAATCACGAGAAAATTGACTAACACACCCGTGAATACTACAACGACTAGGACAGGAAAAGAGGCATTAAAGATAACATCGATTGTGTGATATAATAAAACAGGTGCTTTTTGAGAGATAGCTTGTTCATTTGCAATTGATTTAAAGCAGGTGAGAATAAAGGAAGAGATGACCTCGAACATGTAGTGGGCAGCAAAAAGCGTTGCCATGATTGAGACTACAAAGGTGAAAGCAGAAGGAAAATCTTGGGATTTTGCCACCTGCCCCTTTTTTCGGGCATCTTTTAGTTTTTTTGGGGTTGCTTTTTCGGTCTTTTCAGCCATGAGACAAGATTACTCAAGATCTCTCTAGAGAATCAAGTACAAAATAAGAACTAAATACTACCGATCTGAAGTTTTCTGTTGCCGTGAAAAAATCTTTGAATGGTTTCAGAGACCTCTTCAATATCATTTTCAGATAGATCAAGCTCCATTAAAGAAGGTAGTTCACAAATATCATCAGGGATCTTATCTACGTTGTTGCAAAAAAGAGAAAGAGCATGAAGGTGAGTAAGATCTTTAATTTGAGGAGGAATGTGGCCGATTTTATTTACGCCAAGTTGAAGGAGATATAGCGCCCTGAGTGTGCACAGTTCTAGAGGCAAGGAAGAAATTCGATTGTTTGTAAGATATAGATATTTTAAGCGTGTTAGTCTCGAAATCTGAATAGGAATTTCACAGACTCTATTGTGAGAGAGGTGAAGTGTGGTTAACAAAGTAAGTTCGAAAATCTCAGGCAGCATGACTTGGATCTGATTGTTGTAGAGATAGAGTTCTTCTAATCTTCTAAAATATTTAATCTCTCTAGGGATCACTTTAAGCCCTTTTCCATGCAAATCTAAGTTTTTTATTCCGAGTAGCTTTTTTTGATTCCTTTTCATCCAAGATCTTATCTCGGAAGGTTTTTCAGGAGGATTTTCTAGCTCAAGTTTAGGTAAGAGAGATTCCCAAAGCTTTAAGAGAGCATAATCATAATTTTTATCCGAAATTCTCTTCATCAAAGCAAATCGATTGGCGGTATAAACTCCAGGCACTTTTCCTTGTACCTCTTTCCACTGCTTATCAGAAATCTCTCTTCTAAAAGTTATATGAAGCGCTTTTAAATAGGCATCTCTCGCAGGGTGATCTCTAAAGTCACCTTTCTTTACTTCTCGAAACACAGGAATAAGCAATCCTAAATGAAAGACTTCCCTTCTCGCTAAATCGATAAACACATCTTTTGTCCGAGTCTTTTCCATCAACGAGTAAGCTTTGTTTAGAAGTGGAAAGGGATTGGTATCACAAAATTCTAAAATTTTTGATAAAAAATCAATATTTTGAAGGACTTTGGATGGGTCGAATTTTTCACCCTGGAGTGTTGTTAGGG
This sequence comes from Chlamydiota bacterium, assembly GCA_021772195.1. Taxonomy (GTDB): domain Bacteria; phylum Chlamydiota; class Chlamydiia; order Chlamydiales; family SM23-39; genus JAJFML01. The sequence goes on from JAJFML010000004.1 coordinate 3,595, forward strand.
GGTATGGGGCGCTAGATGCTGATCTGAGTTCTGAGGCCATTAGAATTCTTTTTAGTCAGATAGTTTATCGAATATAGAGTTTTCATAGAAGATAATTCTTTAAAAGATTTTAAAAAGACTGAATTAATTTTCAGTTGGTTATGTTTTATATTTTCGTATACTCTTCTGGAAGAAATATTGTGTTTATAACCCATTTAACTTCAGACGCTTGAAAATGTGATTTATATGATTATTTATTGTTAAGATATTGATTGTTAGTTGGTTGTATTGTTTTTTTATAGTAAAATATAATTTTAACTTAAATAAACTTTATGTTATAATTTTTAGTATTACTTAATTATAAACAAACTAACAAAGGATATAATATCATATACTTAAACATTATTAAAAGTGCAGCGGCTTCGGCTGCAGCAGTAGTTGCAGGTGCAGCCATCAAAATGTCAGGTATGTTAACAAGTGCAGCTGTAAAAACAGGTCCAGCTTTTATGGAAATCGTAAATAATAATCATGGTCAATGTGAAAATCCAGATAATAAAGAAAGCTCGGGAATTTCAGGGCGTGCTCTAGCATTAGGTTCTGAAGTAGTACTATCAACGGCTCTTCTTCTTGAAGCGGGTGCTGAGAAAGTAGCAACAAAAATGGGCACTACAGCTAAAACAG
>JAJFML010000031.1 GCA_021772195.1 Chlamydiota bacterium
GGAAGAACATGCGGTAAATGTGGGCCTAGGCTCCATTATCAATAACTTTATTGTAAGAAACGGTTTGAATGTGCAGGTATTAAATTGCGGAGTCCCCGACACCTTTGTGCAACATGGTGATAGAAAAAGCCTTCTAAAAGAGCTCTCTTTGGATGCGGATTCTATCACAGAACAGATCCTCTCCCATTTTGCCTTTCAAAAAGAAGAGGCTGAAGCGAAAGTATGATCATTGCTCTTTTCCCCACCTCGCGCTTCGCAGAGTCCTTTGCAATTGCAAATAAGATCCGTGAGTTTTTAGAAGAGAGAAATGTCACAGTCGTAACTGAAGATACACTAACAGACAAGATCAAAGCAAAACCACTTAGTAAGCTTGGAGAAAAAAGCGTTGATATCATCATCTCAATGGGCGGCGATGGCACCATTCTTAGACTATACAACAAGTATATCCATCTTGATGCCCCTATTCTAGGTATAAATTTGGGCAATCTCGGCTTCATGGCAGACATCCAGCTGCATAACATCTTCCCCGCACTCGAAGAGATATTAGCAGGCTCTTATAAAGTTGATAAAAGACTGATGATTAAAGGTACGCTGAATGATCAGACCTTTCATGCAGTCAACGATATTGTCTTTCATAGATCCGCAAATCAAAGCCTCATCGAGATTTCCATCCATGTAAACGGCCTCTACATGAATACCTACGTAGCAGATGGCATCATCATAGCCACTCCCAACGGCTCCACTGCCTATTCCCTTTCAGCTGGTGGCCCCATTGTAACTCCCACACTAAATGCCTTTGTAATCACACCAATCTGCGCACACACCATCTCCAACCGCCCCTTTGTCATCGCCGCAGAAAATGAATTAGAGATCAAATACTTAAGCAAATATAACCCTATTGAAGTGAGAGCAGACGGACTCGATCACGTTATGATGCAAACAGATGAGACCTTTAAAATCTCCAAATCAGATCATACCTTCAAACTCACCAACCTTGTTCAAAGCGACTATTATACAACTGTCAGATCAAAGCTAGGCTGGTCAGGATCTTCACTCAATCACAAAGCATGAAAACAATCGGAATCCTTGCTGGAATGAGCTGGGAGTCCACTCAATGCTACTACCAGATCATGAACCGCACAGTTCAACAGATTCTAGGCGGCTATAATTCCATCGAAGCCATCATCTATTCAGTCAATCTAGCAAGGTTAGACCAAAATGATTGGAGCTCCATTAACAAAGAGCTTATAGAAATTGCTCAAAAGCTAGAAGCTGCTGCTGCTGACTTCCTCATCATCACCTCCAATACAGCCCATAAAGCCTTCAATGCGATAGAAGAAGCTGTAAAAATCCCTCTTATTCACATCGCAGATCCCACCATATTCGACATCCAAAAGTCCGGTCTTAAAAAAATAGCCCCCCTTGGCACAAAAGTGACAATGGAAGAAAAATTCTATATCGACCGCCTCACCTGCCAGGGCCTCGAGATCATCGTGCCCCCATCAAAAGAGCGAGAGACTATCCACAAAATCATCTTCTCCGAGCTTATAAAGGGAAAAATCTCTGAAGAGTCAAAAGAAACAGCTCAAAGAATCCTTGAAGAACTAAAAAAAGACGGTGCAGAGGGCATCATCCTAGGCTGTACTGAGCTAAATCTTCTGATTGATTCCTCTGACCTTCCCCTCTTCGATACCACCACACTTCATGCTGAGGCTGCCGTTAACTATTCATTAGATCTTTCGGAAAATGACCGTTCCTGACTTATCGGGGATAGGCACTAGTTTTTCTGGCTTGTCTGTAAGAAATTCATCCGCCGCCTTTTTCACTCCCGGCCAGGCGCCGCTTGAATAGTCGTGAATAATCATAGCACCGCCCACTGCCATCTTTGGATAGAAGAATTTCAAACCATCTAAGATCGGCTTGTAAAGATCTGCATCGAGATGGACGAGGGCAAAAGTCACACCCTCCGGTACCATTTCAGCAGTTTTAGGAAAATACCCCGGGCAAAAATGGACCTTCTCATTTCCATTTATAAAGCTAGAGACCTCCTCTAAAGAAGTATCTAAAAAATGAGAAGAGTGAATCTTTTTTTTGGGATCGAGATCAATATCCTTTTCATCAAAACCTTTAAATGTATCGAAGAGATAGAGCTCTCTTTCTGAATCAAGCGTGTGAAAAAGCTTTGCCGAATTGCCTTTATAAACACCAAGCTCTGCAAAGGCGCCTTTAACACTTTTCAGCTCTTTTACAATAGAAGTTAGGAAAAGTAGGCGGATGAGATCTGCATCATTGTTCATTTTATTTTTATACAGCCAAATCTTGCGAAAGTGTCCAAAATCAAAATTGACCCATTCAGGCAAGTGCTGAACAATATAGGAGCTACTCTGATTGATAAAAGGAACAAAAGCTCTCTTAGTGATCGAGCGCAGCTTTTTCTGAAAAAAGGATCGTTTCATATCTTAACATTGTACGCTAAACGGTAAATGATCTGAATAGTGAATATCTCGGTGGACCTGAACGCCTACTCTTCTTCGAAGACCACCGAATGTTGTTGCTAGATCGGGATGGGTATCATTCTCTTCAACCTCTCGCATGGAAGGCTCATTTAGATAGTGTCTTACATTTTCAAGCAAAGGTACTCTTTCTGCTATTTGATCTCTTGCCCTATCTCCAAAATTATAATCCCCAATCAGCATACCCACGTGATCTATTAAAGATCTCGCAATATGCCCTAGCTGCATAAACCTAGGCTCTTCATCCGATCCAGCCCTTAAATGGCTGTGCACAACCTGAGTCTCATTCGGCAGCTTGAAACGAACATAGGCACGGTTGAAGAAAGGTTCATTTCCTGGAAGAGAACCTACTTGTAAATCCGCTAATGGCAACTTTGAAATAATACATAAGCCACTTGCGATTCCAAGTGCTAATGGATTTTTGGAGATGCGTGAATAGATAAATGCAGATCCTGATCTTTCTTTTATAGCCTTTGAAATCCTTCTAACCAAACCAAAATCTACAGCCTCTTCTAGAAGAATAACATCATGATTACCTAGAGAATCTGATAAAAGAGTTGCAATCCTATTTCCTCTCTCTTCAGATGAATAGGGAAAATCACCTACAGTTAACTTCTCAGCCAGCTTTCCTGGCAAAAATCCCACATTATAAGAAAATACTCTGCTTACAACTGTGGCAGAGGCCTTCATCATATCAGGATGTATTTTCTCAAAGAGATAGCTCTTGCCTGAACATTTTAAAAGCACAGCACCTACGCTCGAAAAAAAGAGCGAAAGGGGCAGAGTTACAATTGAGAAAAAGAGATTAACAATGAGTGAAACAACGGACCCTTCTCTCTCAGAAATTAAAGAATATACTTGATAGATGGATCTATGAACCGGCTGAGCAAAATCGTGCGCTAAAGAAAATGCTTGATAGGCAGCTCTATTACAAGCAAAAGACATCTCTAACCTCTTAAAAAGAGAAAATATGTTAAAGAATGCTTTGAATTAACTCAACAGTTTAAGATAGATATATTCCAAACAGGGAAGCAATTTTATATAACGCCTATTAGCGCCTCTCGCCTCTTCAATGCATGATAGAGCAAACTCGAGATCGATATCTGACGAACTTGCCTTTTCCAGCTCGGGAAAAAAAAGAAGTTCAATATCGCCGCCCTCTTCTAAAAGTTTTAGATCGCGAAACCACATGGTAATATGCGTAAAAAGATCATCCGATGCGCTTATCTGGTCTTCTTCTTTTTCAATAATTTTTGAGAGCTCTTCTACCTTTTGCATATAGTCCAAATAAGAATCTGATGAGAGCATCTGAATCAAAAGAGATCTTTTTTGATCCCAGTCAGGATTTTGAGTGATTTTTAAAGCCGTACCAAGTGATCCATCCGAGCTTATGGCAGCTAACCTTGCTTGCTCAGCCCCCACTCCCGACTCTTTTAAATAACTCTCTATTTGATCTTCGCTTAAACGAAAAAACTGCAACCTCAGCGATCTAGACAAAATGGTTGGAAGAAGTGCATCTGGATCTGATGTTAACAAGATAATGGTGCTATCTAACGTAGGCTCTTCTAGCGTTTTGAGAAGTGCATTTGCAGAAGGCGCAGCCATTCGATCAGCATCCTCAATGATAAAGACCTTCTGTTTTGCTTCAAATGGCGGCTTATAAACCTCCTCACACAGCTTGCGGATGTCATCAATGGCAATCATCTGCCCTTTTCCCGTCGGCCTAATAATGTGAAGATCCGGGTGATTTCCCGAATCGATCTTAGCCTCGCCCATGAGCTCTGTTGCAAGTTCAATGGAAAGAGCAG
>JAJFML010000032.1 GCA_021772195.1 Chlamydiota bacterium
TTGGTAAGACTCCTGGGTCTCAAGGCCCATCCGGCTCTCACAAGTACACTCAAATACCTGATACTAAGGTAGGTGGCAGCTCCAGAAAAGACTTCAAAGACACAGGATCAGGCGGGGTTCATAAATTTGGCACGATGATCTTCACTGAGAAGCAATGGAAGCGCTTTCTAGCAAATATGACGAAGATGATCCTCGTTCAGATTAAGCAAGATGAGAAGAGGATAAAAAAAGCGGCTGATAAGCTGAAGAAGTCAATTGAAGGAAAAGACTAACTCCCTAACAGCCAACTACTTACATTTAAATTATTTCTTGTCATTTTATCTCTTTTTTGCTATAATAATAGTAGAGGAATAAGGAGTAATAATATGACAAACATAAATCCCCTTCCTACTCGTTTTGGAGTAGAAGCATCTCATATAGTCTCAGCTGATAATGGTCACCATAAAGTGAACCCTTCAAAAGCTGCTTTCATTGAAACGATGATGAACTTTTTAAATAAAGGGATCGCTCACATGAAAAAGGTCCAAGCTAAAGAAAATGAGAAATTAAGAAAGAGCATCGAAGGTAAATAATCTTATGCCCATCTCCTCTGAGATGGGCTCTTTTTTTATTTTTTTCATAAAATTTTAACAAAAAATAATTTTGGAGATCGAGCTAAGTCTGTGACGGTTAATGAGATCGAAAAATTGCATTTTTGCCAAATTTTTGGGAAACATGCAATACATAAGTTAATTGAGATTTCTTAAAGATTGATTTTGACATCCACTTCTTGCTATACTATTGCCCGCATCAAAATTGGGGAATATGAGCGCTTCAGAACAAATAGATACAAATTCTTTTACTATCACAGCAGACGAAGAGGAAAAGCGCATCGACAAGCTCCTCACAGAACGTTTTGAGTCGAAGTCGCGCACCTATTTCCAATTTCTCATCGAAGAGGGCTATGTCCTTGTTAACGGCAAAAAGATTAAGAAGAGAAATATGGTCAAAGAGGGCGATGAAGTTGAAATCTTCTTTTGCCTCACCCCTGAAATCTCACTTGAACCAGAAGATATCCCCCTAGACATCCTCTATGAAGACGATCATTTAATTGCCGTGAATAAACCTCCCGGCATGGTCGTACACCCCGCTCCTGGAAACTGGTCCAAAACATTTGTAAATGCTCTACTTTCTCACTGCAAAAACCTCATCATCGCGGAAGATAATATTCGGCCCGGCATCGTCCACAGATTAGACAAGGACACCTCAGGAATTCTTCTCGCTGCAAAATCGACGCTCGCACACCAAAGACTCATCAGCGCCTTTTCTGAAAGGCGCATTCAAAAAAAATACCTCGCAATCACACTCGGAAAGCCTCAGAACGGCCTACTTTCTGCCCCCATTGGAAGACACCCAAAAAAAAGAAAAGAGATGACTGTCATCGATACAGGAAAAGAAGCAATTTCTGACATCCAGATCCTCGCCTACAACGAAAAGATCGCCCTTGTTCTCATCAAACCAAAGACAGGAAGAACCCATCAAATTAGAGTTCACCTAAAACACTTAAATGCGCCCGTTTTAGGAGATGCAGTCTATGGAAACACTAGCTCATTTGACGTAAAGAGACAGCTTCTTCACGCTTTTAGATTAGAGTTTGAACATCCCATCACAAAAGATAAAATGGAGCTTGTAGCTCCCATTCCAGATGACATGAAAGAGTTGATCTCGACTCAGTTTCATTCACTTTCAAAAAATAATGTTGAATAATAATTAAAATCATTTCATATTCTCCCAAAAATTTTTGGGGTAATTAATGTCTGTTGATTTAACTACCGCTTTTCTTGATGACGGCGCAGTATCCTTTCCTAAAGCACCAGTACCTACCTGTTTTCAAAGCTGGGGCGGAAGAGTTGTTTCCATCGCAAGCGGAATTACTTCTATCGCTATAAGGACTGCAAACATAGCTCCTTGGGCTAGCGCTGTCAGTTGCTTGGGAATTGGGTTTTCTGCTCAGTCTCTTCTTGAATCTTTTACAACAAGAAAAAACCTTCTCGCGGTTCAAAAAGCAGCTCTCACTGTGCTCGGCCAAATGCCTCTCTTCTTTTTGACTCAGCTCTGGGAAAACACAGAAAATCCAACGATTCAGACTGGGGTTGTAGATACTGTTATTGCCCTTCTCGGTGCAAACGCTTTTATCTATATCAAACAATTCTACTTAAATCGCCCTGATCGGCTTGAAGCCCACGTTGTTCAAAGAAGAGATAGCCCCCGCTTTCAAGGAATCTTTTTTTCCTCAAAAGCTCTAAATGGCATAAAGCTAGCCCTTTCAGGCTTTTCTCTTTTCAGCGTTTTTAAAATCAATGACTATGTCTATAAAATGCTCGCCTCATTTGGAGCTACTTTTTTTATCTCCCAAGTTGCAGGAGATTTATCCTGCAAATTCTTCGACCGTAAAATTACAGCTAACGATTCGATAAATGGCACTAGATGGAGAACAGTAAAAAACGCTTTCATTTTTCTAGGAGCTATCGCAATACCTGCATGCCTCATTCCCTGGAAAGGAGATGCACATTCAACCACTAGACAAGCTCAACTTCCTTTTATTGGAATTGTTCTAGGTTTTTTTCAAGGCGTTTGGAATAGAGCACATACGAGCAGGTTTAGAAATGTGCCCGTAGAAGAGCTGCAAGAGTTTCGCGAAACAGGTCCAAGTGAAGAGTCCTCTCGAGTGTGGCGCATCGCTCATAAGATTGGCCAGATTTGTTTGCCCACTATTTTTATCACGGGGTTAATCTCCTTTTTTGCATGGCAAATTGGCTGGGATTTAGGAGATGATCAGGATTCGAAAAATGCTTTTGGTTCTCTCTTTGGCGGATTTATGGCTACCTACTTTGTTGGCACCTATTTTGATCATAAGTGGGACCCAATGGTTCGACACAGAGCGAAAGATTGGATGGGAGTTTTCCTCATTGCCCCTGCCATAATGGGTTGCAGCGTTGCTCTTATCTATTCTATCTTTACAAACGCCATCAATATGGCAGATCGAGGCATTACAAGGCAGTATACCTGGCTTCAAAATACAGCCTGGGCCTCTTATGGCATTGCCATGGCCTTAGAGCTCATCAAAACATCAGGGAAAAGAGTAGGGACCGTTTTAATTCCTCCCCTACTTGTCTTTATAAATGGTGCCTTAACTTTTAAAAGAAGAATAACAGGACAGCTTACCTAATGGCAGTAGCAGCAGCGGGCGCTATTCAAGAACCTGATATTACTTCCCTTTTTGTGCGAGATAGGAACATAGATTTATCAAAAGCTTCTTCAAAAAAAATCACCGAACTTGCCACAAGTATTATCATAATTTTTGGAAGTAGATATCTTGAATCAGCCATAGGCGGATTAAGTGCTCGCATTACGAGCGAAGTAAAGAACCTCTATCAAGTTTTTGCAGAGATCCTACAGGGAAAAAACAAACCCTATTCTAGAGATTGCTATCCCGCCTCTGCTAACTTTATTGATCAACACATGAGATATGGACAAGCAGAGGCAGGGATTTTTCTTGATCTTCAAAATGAGGCGCTTAAATTCTGTCCTTTTCCTCTTCGAATGGATGACAAAAGAGAGGCCGTAGCTACTCTCAAACTCCTGTTAAATCCCCCAAAAAGACTCTCAATAGAACAAGAATCTCAGCTCTCAGCTCTCTATTTTAACAACGCAGCAATAATCCATAATGAAAAGCCTGTCATGTTTTGTG
>JAJFML010000033.1 GCA_021772195.1 Chlamydiota bacterium
AAGAAAGAGAGAAGAATGATAAATTTTCTTGAGATCAAAGCTAATTTTGTCTATTCTTCATCAGCAAAAGATTATTCGGGATTGAGTGAAAACAATTCTTTTGGTAATCTTTTCACATGTATCTTTTAAACGATCTTAAAAAATACAGTTTGAGTTCATCACTATTGTAACTTAAGTCAGAGAACTGACTTAGAAGGCAGGAAATTAGATGTCATTAAAATTTATTGGCCGAAAGAAGGGGATGACCCAGTTTTTCGATGAAAGCGGCGCTCGCATTGTTTGCACCGTTATCTCTGCGGAACCAAATGTGGTTACGCAAATTAAACGTACAGAAAAAGATGGCTATAGCAGTATACAGCTTGGTGCTTTCAAACTGGAAGAGAATCAAAATAAAAAATTGAATAAGCCTCAGTTGGGCGCATTCAAAAAATCAGGTGCAGCTCCATGCAAACACCTTCTCGAATCAAAAGTAAATAATACAGATGAATTCCAAGTCGGTTCAGAAGTAGGCGTTGGCTACTTCTCAGGTATATCTCTTGTAGATGTATGCGGAACGAGTAAAGGTAAAGGCTTTCAGGGTGTGATGAAATTACACAACTTTAAAGGTGGACCTGCTGCTCACGGCTCTGGCTTTCATAGATCTGCCGGTTCAACAGGCATGCGTTCTACTCCAGGTAGATCTTTCCCAGGTGGAAAGAGAGCCTCTCGTATGGGCGGAGAGAGAAAGACTGTTCAAAACCTTCGAGTTGTTCATGTCGACGAAGCTAAAAATCTGCTTCTAGTAAGCGGTGCTGTTCCTGGTTGTAAAGACGGCATTGTATACATTTCGAAAGCAATTAAGAATCACAAGGGGTAGGCGAAGTGGCAACTCTAAAGAAATATGACCTAACAGGTAAAGAGACAGGACAAGTGTCAGTAGATGATAAGCTACTGAAGTCTGCCAACTCTCAAATGATTAAAGACTATATCGTAGCTATTCGAAAGAATGCTAGGCAGTGGTCAGCAAATACAAAAGGTAGATCCGAAATTAATGCTACGAAGAAGAAACCTCACGCCCAAAAAGGCTTAGGTAGAGCTCGTCAGGGTAATTTTTCAGCGCCTCAGTATAAAGGTGGTGGAATAGTTTTCGGTCCCAAGCCTAAGAAAAACATGCATACTCGAATCAATCAAAAAGAGAGAAAAGCAGCTGTTACTTCTATCATCAGTGATAAGATTAAAAGCGGTAATGTTTACGTTCTAGATTGCGATGCTATTGAGACTCCCAAAACGAAACTCATCGCAAATTTTTTAGCGGGTTCAAAACTAGAGAAAAAACGTGTTCTTTTTGTGGGTGAGACGGGCAATGAGACAATCTCGCACACCGGATTGATCAAGAGTTTAAGAAATATTCCTAAAACAGAATTCATGAGATCAGTAAACCTTAATGGGTATGACTTATCGCTTGCAGCGGAAGTTGTCATCCTAGGTTCAGCGTTTGATGAGTTTGTAGCCCTACTGGGTAAGTGAGAAGATTATGAAAGAGATCATTAAACATAGACATGTTACAGAAAAATCAAGAGTTCTTGAAGGTCTTCAACACTCTACAAGTAACGCATGCACACGTAAGTGTGACAAACCAAAATATGTATTTATCGTCGATGTAAAGGCGAATAAAAAAGAGATCAAAGATTCTATCGAAAAGATCTTCAAAGAAAAGAATATTAAAGTTACGAGTGTCAACACCATCTTTAAAAAACCCAAAAAGAGAAGGGTGAGAGGTAGACTAGGAAAGACAAACGCAATCAAAAAAGCGATTGTTACCCTTGAAGCAGGTGATAACATTGACGATCAAGTATAGGTTTAAGCGATGACTAAGAAATTCAAACCAACCACTCCAAGCCAAAGAAAACTGGTTTTACCAACCTTTGGCGAGATTACGACTAAGAAAAGACAAAAAAAACTTACTGAGTCAAAAAAGAGAACAAACGGAAGAAACCACCATGGCCACATTACTTGTCGTCATAGAGGTGGTGGTCATAAGAGGATTTTGCGTCTTATTGACTTCAAAAGAGATAAGACTGCTGTACAAGCAAAAGTTGCAACGATTGAGTACGATCCTAATAGATCAGCTCACATTGCACTTTTAAACTATCTTGACGGAGAAAAGAGATATATTATAGCTCCACAAGGATTGAAAGTAGGTGATATGATCGGTACAACTGATCTTCCTCCTTTTAAAGTGGGCATATGCATGACGCTTAAGGCGATGCCACTTGGTACAAATATTCACAACATTGAGATTCAACCAGGACGAGGCGGAAAACTTGTAAGATCTGCCGGATTATCTGCGCAACTATTGGCTCGTTCAGGTGGATATGCGTCAATTAAGATGCCTTCTGGTGAAGTAAGATTAATCAATGAGACCTGCAGAGCTACCATTGGTGTTGTATCGAATCCCGAGCACAACTTGCGTGTTGATGCTAAGGCAGGACGTACAAGATGGAGAGGGTTTAGACCAACTGTTCGCGGGGCTGCTATGAATCCTGTTGATCACCCACACGGTGGTGGTGAAGGGAAAAGTAAAGGAAATGTGCCACAAACACCTTGGGCGCAGTTTACAAAGGGCTTCAGAACACGTTCTAAGCAGAAAACAGGAAAATGGATTGTTAAAGCTCGCAAGAGGAAAAAATAAGGTTAAAGTAGAATGGCTAGATCGTTAAAGAAGGGTCCATTTGTAGACCACCACTTACTTAAAAAAGTAGACGACCAAAACAGAGAGGGAACAAAAAAACCCTTTAAAACATGGTCGAGAAGATCGATGATTATCCCAGATATGATTGGTCATACAATAGAAGTGCATAATGGCCGAAAATTTATACCTGTTTTCGTCTCAGAAAATATGGTCGGTCACAGGCTAGGAGAATTTTCTCCGACTAGGACTTATAAAGGCCACATGGCTAAGAAGTCTTAAACCAAGAAAACGTGAGATAAAAAATGCAATTTGCAAGAGCAATTACGAAATATATTAGAATTAGCCCCAGAAAAGCAAGGCTTGCAGCGGGTCTAATTCGCGGCCTTGGTGTAGAGGCAGCAACACTTCAGCTGGAAAATTCTCCATTAAGAGGGGCTAGACTTCTTAAAAAAACATTGGCTAGCGCAGTTGCTAATGCAGAGACCCAGCTAGAGCTCCAAAAACCGCAACTCAAAATTCACGAAGTTCGCGTTGATGAGGGCCCCACAATGAAAAGAATTAAACCGAAAAACCGAGGCGGCAGAGTTCCAGTATTAAAAAGAACAAGCCACTTCACCATCGTGCTAAAGGCGGAGTAAATTAGAATATGGGACAAAAAGTATCACCGATTGGTTTTCGCTTAGTGCGAAGGAAAAAATGGACTTCGAACTGGTATGCAAATAAGCAAGAGTTCGGAAAATTACTCGCTGAAGACAAACAGATACGTGATTACCTAGGGAAAAAGCCAGCTTGTGTTGGTACTTCCAAGATTGGAATCAAACGCATGAGTGGGAAGGTAGAAGTTACAATTCATACCGCAAGACCTGGTCTCGTTATTGGAAAGAAAGGATCTGAGATTGAGAGTCTAAAAAGTGAACTTCGAAAGCTTATTGATCAAGAAGTTTGGATTGAAGTTGAAGAGATTAAAAGACCCGATCTAGATGCAAAACTTGTAGCTGACGGAATTGCAAAACAATTAGAAAGACGCGTTCCTTTTAGGAGGGCACTAAAAAAAGCACTTCAAACAAGTATGGACGCAGGAGCCGCAGGAATTAAAGTTTCTGTAGCAGGACGTATTGGTGGAGCTGAGATTGCAAGAACTGAATGGTATAAAGAAGGACGTATTCCTCTACATACTCTTCGTGCAGATATTGATTATGGAGTAAGCAGAGCTGAAACTACATATGGTTCTATCGGTGTTAAAGTTTGGGTGAATCGCGGCGAAGAAATCATAAAATCTGCAGGGAGTAAGTAATCATGGCAATGCTACCTAAGAAGACAAAATTTAGAAAAATGCAAAAAGGCAGTATTTCAGGTCTTTCTAAAGGCGGTTCATTCGTCGAATTTGGCGATTTTGGGATGCAGGTTTTAGATAGAGGATGGATTACGAATAAGCAAATAGAAGCTTGCCGTGTCACTATTAATAGAACATTTGCTCGTAAGGGCAAAGTATGGATTAAAATTTTTCCTGACAAGCCGGTTACTAAAAAACCAGCTGAGACAAGACAAGGTAAAGGTAAAGGCGGCGTTGATCATTGGGTCGCAGCTGTTAAACCAGGAAGAGTTTTATTTGAAGTTGGAAATGTAACTAGAGAAGAAGCTCAGAAAGCTCTAAGACTTGCTGCTGCTAAACTAGCTCTAAAAACTAGATTTGTAGAACGCGTAGAGGA
>JAJFML010000034.1 GCA_021772195.1 Chlamydiota bacterium
TTTTTGGGTCAACCACTGTATTATAGACATTGGTAAAGACTTTAAATTCGTTTGCAACGCGTAGATCGTAACCATAACTAGATAAGCCATAGCTAACAACGCCTTCTCTTACCTGACCTTCAACAAAGGGCTCAATCATCTTCTTATTTTTCGATTTTTCACGAATCCACTTATCAGAAAGCAGTGCCATCAATCCTCCAATACTTTTACATTTCGATCGCAGTTCAAATATGTATAGCTTTTGAATTCCTTTTCTTGCTAGAGTTTTTAATAGAAATTATCGATCTAGGAGAGAAAAAAAAGTGGAAGAAAAAGGATTTATTGAATCCTCCATGGTAAAGCCAGATTCTATTTTTGAAAACCCTTTGAGACCGATTGCTTTAAGTGAATTTACAGGGCAAAAAAACGCTCTCGATAGATTGGATATTTTAATCAATGCTGCAAAAAAAAGAAATGAAGCACTAGGCCACATTCTTTTTTCAGGACCTCCGGGACTGGGAAAGACAACTCTCGCTCAAATCATTGCAAAAGAGATGGGAGTACAAATCACGATCACATCAGGACCTGTCATTGAAAAAGCTGGTGACTTAGCAGGCCTTTTAACAAATTTGAAAGCCCATGACATTATCTTCATCGATGAAATTCACAGACTCTCCAGAAACATCGAAGAATATCTCTATCCTGCCATGGAAGACTTTAATCTTGACCTCATGATCGATTCAGGCCCCAATGCAAGATCCGTACCGATTCAGCTTGAACCCTTTACTCTTATTGGAGCTACTACTAAATCAGGACTCTTAAGCAGTCCCCTCCGATCTAGATTTGCATCTCACATCCGCCTTGAATATTATGATGAGACAAGCTTAACCACTATCATTAAAAGAACCTGCAAACTACTAAACCTTGAATTCGATACGAATAGCCCTTTTGAGATTGCTAAAAGATCACGAGGCACGCCGCGTATTGCAAATAATCTCGTCAGGTGGGTTCGCGATTATGTACAGATCCATGGAAGTGGCAAATTAGAGCTATCTCAGACAAAGTCTGCTTTAGATATGCTAAAGATTGATGAAAAAGGCTTAGATGAGATGGACAAAAAGATTTTGACTGTTATTATGGATCATCATAATGGCGGACCTGTTGGTATTAATACCATAGCTGCCACTGTTGGTGAAGAGCCTGAAACTCTTTCCGAGGTCTATGAACCCTATCTTATTTTGCAGGGATTTATTAAGAGAACACCTCGAGGTAGAGAGGTAACAACACTTGCATATGAACACTTAGAACGTAATTAACGGAGCTATAAATGAGACTTTTACTTCTTGTTTTCTTAACTACAACCCTTTCCTTTGGATATGCTTCGCATTCCTTTCCAGCGAAAGACCCTGGCAGGATCCAAGTCTTGCTTCAAAAGGAGGCCACCGAAGCTTTATTAGAAGTGAAAGGCCCCTACACAATTTTCAATCCTAAAGATGGATCAAAAATAACCTCGGGACTTCTCGGAAAAAGATTCCTTGTCCACGCTGCGGCAAATGGTCTTAAGTGGGGAGAAGAATTCCTTGGCATCTATCAAATATACCTCCTTCCGAAATCCGAAAAAGACTCTGTTCTTGTAAATGGCATCCAATACGAAGGTGCTATTGCAATCTTTCTGATCGACGGCAAAATTAACATTGTAAATGACCTGGATATTGAAAATTATGTGAAGTCAACACTAACTTCTCAATTCACCTACCCGCTTGAGGGCGAAGTGATGTCAGCAATCGCAATCTTAGCAAGAACAGATGCCTACTTCCATGTAGAGAAAAATAGAAACTCTTTTTGGCATGTTGATGCTAAAAAAAATGGTTACTTTGGCGCTGCTCTAAAATCGCCCGATTCTTTTATTGAAAAAGTGGTTGATTCTACAAAAGATTTAATCTTAGCTCATAGTAATCACGGAAGAAACCTTCCCTTCCCAGCAACATGGACAGAGCACAGCGCCGGTAAAACAGCCTCCTTCTCTGCAATTTTCAGAATGGATCACCCTTTCATGGATCATGGTGTTGAAGCATCCCATGCAAAACTAGACAAATCAGAGTCACGATGGCAATTCTCTCTTTCAAAAAAAGAGCTAGCTAATATATTTTCTCTCCCAGAAATCATGGCAGTAGAGCTCTTCGTCGATAAAGAGTCTAAAAGAGCTTATGCTGTTCGAATTACAGGCCCTGATTACCATGAAGATTTGAGCTTTTTTGACTTTCAAAAGAAGCTTGGAAAAGAACGACTCAAAAGCAATGATTTCGCCATCTCCGTGAAAGATCAAAGAGTTCTATTTTCTGGTTTTGGAAAAGGTCACGGCGTAGGACTTTGCATCTACTCCGCATCTGCGATGGCTCAAAATGGAGAGAATGCCCTCAAGATTCTATCCAAGTTTTACCCAGAGACTTTTCTACTCAACCTATCTGCAATTCCCGGATCTAGATCCGTTAAGTAATATTTTTAGGGACTATTGCAGTCCCTTGTTGATTTATTGAGAAGAAAGAGTTAGAATATATAAGATTTTTCTACTGGGGCCCTTATAGAATAAAGTGCTTCGAACCAGGTCAGGACCGGAAGGTAGCAGCCTTAAGAAGAGAGCTTTATGCTATAAGTCAGCTCCAGTAGTTTTTTTTTCAAATTCTCTAAAGCTTACTTCTAAATTTTTTACTTCACGCCGAAGAGCACCTTCAGCATCGATCTCTTCTTTTTCTGCTTCTGCGATAAGATCTAGTAGTTTTTTTCCAAATGCTCTCTCTTTATCCTCTTGCGCCTTTTCAGCTAGAGTAAATTTAGGCCTTTTTGAAATCTTACCAATCATTTTTTGAGCTTTTTGAATCAGAGGCATCGTAGGGGGAATTCCGTCGAGAAGACTCTCTCTATTCTCATGTGCTTTTTCTTCTCCCTTAATTTTTTCCCAATGTACCTTCAGCTCCTCAATCGATTCAATAGCTAGATCCGAAAATACATGAGGATGCCTTCTAACTAGCTTTTCTCTCAATGTAGTAATGACATTTTCAAGAGTAAAATGCCCCTCTTTCTCAGCTATCTTTGCACAAAAAACAACTGTATAAAAAAGGTCGCCAAGTTCCTCTACTATTTTCGAACTCTCACCACTATCAATAGCTTCTATAACTTCGTGTACCTCTTCAAGAAAATAGGGCTGCAGAGTTTTAAATGTCTGTTCGATATCCCATGGGCACCCATTTGGCCCCATCAAAATATTTGAAACCTCGATCAATTCATCCATCTCTTTCATAAATACTCCAATTTTTTTCGATGCGATTATCTACCCTCTACTCCATGCTGTAAAGGGATTTTTTACTTGATATGCAAATATTCACTTGTCATATTATGTAGAAATTTATACAATCTAAATAATTTTTTTATAGACCGGTATCTCATACACCCTGAAGTGATATAAATAAACTTTGAATGATGTGTTGTAATTTACAATTAACAATTTATCGAATATAATATTTATAAACACAACAAGTAAAATAGTTTTTATTATGGTTCCAGTTTCACCGGCAGCACCTCCTAGACCAGACGTCTCTGTTCGCTTTGAAGAACAAAGACAGATCTTTGCAAATAAAGCCTCACAGTATGCAACGATCTTTCTCGCAAACATGCAGTGCTTTGATTTACAGGATGATCGTGAAGTCCTCCAGATCTTAAATGATGCTCCTATTAGCGGTTCTGCTTGGCATGCCTACTCTAGTCACTTCAACCGAATCTACACAAGTCAGTATGGCGAAGTTCCAGATAGCCTGATCAGCAAAATCGGCTACACATTCATGAAGCAAATGCGCTACGTCCGCAGCTATTTTGTGATCAACCTACTTCAAAATTTTCTCACTAATGTTATCGATAATTTCTCATTCAATGGCATCTCAGCTCTTACAGAAGGACTAAGTGACCAAAAGAAAGACTTGACCAAGCTCGCGACTGCCCTCATAGATATCGCAGACAACCACTATCGAAAATATGTCAGAACTATAGAAATCTATCGAGGTGAAGAGTTAGATGGTAGTTTTCCAGAGCACGCTGTTCATGAAATGAAAATGATGGGAAAACGCTCACAAAAAGAGATTCTTTCTGACTTTACTAAGATTATTGCTAAATTCCTACCTCAGTTTAAACCTCTGCTTCACCTTCGAACAAGCCAAAACTACCTTAAAAAGATGATTGGCTATTTCTTAATTCCATTCGATTACTTGTTTGACTTTGTTGTAAGTAACATTGTTAAAAGATCTATCCTTCCTAAACTCACAAATACTCTTCTTGAAGAGGGCGCAAAAGCTACTACAAATAACCCTTTTAGTTTTGCTATCACCTCATCTCTCATTGAAGAACTTGAAAAATTACTTCCCACCCTTAGACAAGAAGCAGCAGGCGCCGCACCTGTTGGAGATGTAGATGCAGGTGCAATGGCATACGTCAGCGAAGAGGCAGAAATCGGCATTAAAAGTATTGCAGAAAACCTCATGAAAGTGATGTCTTTAAGAGCTGATCTTGCAAATGCAGCCCCAAAGAAAGACGCTAAAAAACAAAGCCTCATCGAACAACAAGTAAATAGTGCTTTGGAAGCAAGTATTCAAGAACTTATTCACTTAGGTCTTAGAAGTCTCACTAATGATATGCTTCAAGACCTTTTAGAGAAGTTTCTAACAACTACAAATCAATATTGGGCTGGCGGAGATGCTCCTGATGTTGATGCTCTTAATGCAAAAAGGGATGAACTCTCCACTCAAATGGATGAAGTCGTTCTTCTATCAATTCAGGGTAGCTTGAGAAAACTATTAAAAGGTGTAAATCCAAGACTTGCCGGAGGCGGTTTGTTAGGAACTGGCGCAGCTATTGCTGGCGGGGTTGTAGGCGGACCAATAGGTGCAGGCCTAGGACTTGCTCTCGGTGGATTCGTTGGAAGAAGGGCTATTAAAAAAGTAGAAAGAGCAGCTCAAGGAATCATACGTGGTAATGTTGACCAACTCTATGGAGCTGTCCATGAATTAGGCCACACTCAATGTGCTGCTTTGAACGCCATGGAAGGTGCTAACCAACACTTTTTAATGGTTTAACACTTGACCGTCTCATCTCTTAAACTGGAACATACATCGACTGTCTACGTCATATCAAATAATAGAATACTACTGCATTTTCATGAAAAGCATCAAAAATGGCTTCCTCCAGGCGGACACGCACATGCAGATGAGCTCCCTACAGATGCAGCTATTCGCGAAGTCTTTGAGGAGACTGGACTTAGTGTTAAACTGATTGAAAAGGAAAACCTCTATATCGATTTCCCACACGCTAAAAGCGTTATCAGACCTTACCTCTGTCTATTAGAGAATATTCCTGAGCATGGAGATAGAGAAAAACATCAACACCTAGACCATATCTATCTAGCCGAACCCCTAGATGACAACACTCCCCACCCTGAATTTTCATGGGTATCTCTCGAAGAGATTAAAAAATTCAAGGTAGGAATAAATATATTTGCAGATACTGTAGAAGTAGCAAAATTAATCCTAGATTAACTTACCACTTTCTTTCGTGTCTGACAT
>JAJFML010000035.1 GCA_021772195.1 Chlamydiota bacterium
GTACGCTATTGAAGCATTATCATTTACAGCTGTAAGCACCACTCCTGACAGCATCACAACTGTATTTCCAAGCCCTGCTATAAGTGGTACAACCCACCAACCCTGAAGACCACCATGCACAATTAAAGCCGCAAGGAAAAAACCCACGAGAAGAGGTTTTCGAATATTATTATTGAATTGATAAGGATGCGTCGCCTTTTGAAAACCTAAAAAGAGAAAGTAGCTAGCAATGAAAATCGCGGGATAGTGAGAATTTGTGACAGTCCAAACAATAAAGAGAATATGCATAACGGTAATCCAAAGAGGGATCGGCGGTTTGACTACTTGAGCCGCTTCCGTTTTTTTATGATCATTTTCCCTTTTCTTTAAGATTTCGCGAAAATCATTTCTAAAAAAAAGAAAGTAGACCAATGTGGAGAGAAAGACACCGATAACTGCCTTAGTGCCAAAGTGTTGAAGCATATAATAAGAGCTCCATTCCCAACATCTTGCTATGATCAAAACGGGAGGTGCAGCAAAATTAGTCAAGACCCCGCCAACTGAAATGTTGGTGAAAAGAAGTCCCAAAGTTCCATATGCCAGCTTTTTGGAGGGCTCATAGTCATAAAATTGTCTCGATAAAAGCATGGCAGAAAGTGTCATCGCCCCCGCTTCTGTAATCAATGATCCTAAGAGAGGACCTATCGACAGAATTACAAGCCACCAGGCTTGAACAGTGCCTCCCAAGAGATTCGCTACAAAACGAAGCATGCCCTCTGCTAACCTTACAATCGGCCTTGTAGATGTTAAAGCCATAACAACAATAACAAAAAGAGGTTCGGTAAAGTCTCTTGTATTGATGTATTCTAAGGCTGTTTTAAAATTATAAAAGGCGATGATCGTTACAAATAGAGGCAAAATCCAAACACCAAAGACAACCTCAACTTCGCCAAAAAAGTAGAGTATTTCGGCAAAAAAGGAGACCTTTTCATATTCCTTATAGGACTTTTTCATCTCCACTTTATTTTGATGTCTCTTTTCGACAGTAAGTGCCAAGCGATTGATTCGATTAACAGAGAAGGTGTGAATCACAGCTAACACAAAAATAATCAGTGTAATTACATGAAAAGTAGAAAAGGAAAATTGTTCCAGAAGAAGAACCTCTGGAGGTTTTTGAATAAGAGAGTCAGACGTACACGCAGCATTAGCTAGAAGAGAAAGCATATTTTAACCTCTATTCTTACCATACAAAATAATCTATTTTTTAAAAGGTTAAAATGGCTCTTGAAGATGATTCGAAATGGTAGACAACTTATCAAAGAGACTTTGACCATAAAGAGCAAGCTCCCCGCTCTGATCAATAATTTCTGTAAGAGCTTCCAGATCTTCAGCAAAAAATTCTTCTGGGCTCTCTTGAAATGACTCTGGATTTTGCAAAATTTCGGGCAATAACTTTTCAAATTGATTGATTCTCTTTTCGATCTCTTTGAGCTGAGTAATAAAAAACTCTGTTTGAAGCATTTCGACTTTTATTTGCGAGCTCTCAAGCTCACAGACAGCCCGATCCAGCTTCTTTTTCATTCCTCGCGACTTAGCTGTAAGCCTCGGCCTTAAATCATTCATGGAAATATGTGTACAAGAGGATAGGAAAAGCGTGAGAAGTAGAAGAGCCTTCATTTTTTTAGAAATTTTGTAAATTCCGGATCGTCCCTTACTTTATCAAAAAAGGTCTCTTGGACAATCTGGTTCCAATCGAGGGGCCCTAGATTTTGTGCTGTTTGAAGCCAACCGCCAGCATGCTTTGCATTACCCAGCGATGCAAATGCTCTCGCATTTAAAAGCGCAGTCTGTTGGTTAGAAGCTACTTGATAGCACTCTGTAGAAAGTTCTGCTACAAGTTCAAAATTCGTCTCATTAAAGGCGAGCTCGTGTAGCTGTCTGATCGCTTGATTTGAAAGCTTATCCTTCACTTTCAAAAAAAGCTCATAGGCCTCTTTTTTTCTACCTTCTTCAAAATAGATCATCGCTAAATATTGAACGGCAACATTATAGATCATACCGCTACTAATCGAGGCCAAAATTGCTTCAAAATTCTCTTTTGCTTTTGTCTTGTTTCCTTCAATTAGAGCTCTTTCGCCCTCGCCAAGACGCGTCCTATTTTCATCTTTGCGATCAATATCTGTCATATCTCTAGATTTTCTCCACATATCAAAGCTCTGAAAAGCGAAAAGAAAAAAGAGAGCTCCTAAGAGAAAGAGTTTGAGCATGAAAAAAGCAAGAGCTGCGCCCGTTGCAATCACAGTTCCAATAATAAGTGACATCTTCAGCCCTTTTACGCCAAATGCCGCCTCTAATCCAATTCGAAGAAGCTGCCCTCCATCTAGAGGTATGATTGGAATTAAATTAACAAAGCTCCAGAAAAAATTCACAATCTGAAAAATTATGAGCAAATTGACAATAAAAGGGTTTTTAAAAACACCTAAGTAGAGAAAAAAAGTAGCAAGTAGAGCAAGACTAATACCCGCTAAAGGGCCATTTAAGACGATAATAAACTGCTTTGAAAAGGTTAGCTTTGAGGGATCATAAGTTGTAAGGCCGCCCAATGCAACAAGGTCGATCCGCGGCTTTTTCCCAAAAAAAACTGCCGTAACTGCATGCCCATATTCATGAACAAGAACAGAGACAAAAATGATTCCAATCCATATGAACATCCCCATAAGAGATCCGCTATTGAGCCAACCAATGAGTCCAGCTAAAAGCCAGAAAAGTGGATGGATGGAGAGAGGAATTCTGCCAGGAAGTGTGATCATTTTCCTTTCAATGCCTCTTCTACTGCCTTGCCAATTTCGGCGGGGTTTTCTGTCACAACGACTCCAGCTGCTTTAAGTGCCTCAATTTTATCTTTTGCAGCGCCTTTGCCACCAGATATAATTGCACCAGCGTGTCCCATTCTTTTTCCAGGAGGCGCTGTGACGCCTGCAATGAAGGCAGCAACTGGCTTAGTACACTTATTTTGAATCCAAGCGGCTGCAAGCTCCTCCGCTTCACCGCCAATTTCGCCAATTAGCAAAATTACTTCTGTCTCATCATCTTTCTCAAATAGCTCCAGCATATCTATGAAATCGGTTCCATTTAAGGGATCACCGCCAATACCTACGCAAGTAGACTGCCCGAGACCTAAATTAGAAGTCTGCCATACAGCCTCATAAGTTAGCGTTCCCGATTTTGAGACAATGCCCACTTTTCCTTTCTTGTGAATATATCCAGGCATAATTCCAATTTTGCATTCATCCGGCGTAATAATTCCGGGACAGTTAGGGCCGATTAACCTCGATGTTTTTGACCTCTCCATCACTCGTTTCACATTCAGCATATCTTGAATAGGGATCCCTTCAGTAATACAGATAATCAGTTCAACGCCTGCATCTTCCGCCTCTAAAATTGCATCCGCTGCAAAGGGAGGTGGAACAAAGATCAAGCTTGCATCGATTTCGAGCTCTTTTTTTGCTTCATAAAGCGTATCAAAGACAGGCAGACCGAGCACTTCCATGCCGCCTTTTCCAGGTGTTACGCCGCCTACTACTTTCGAGCCATATTGCATACACTGCTCTGCATGAAAACGTCCCGATTTTCCAGAGAGACCTTGTACTACAATCTTAGTATCTTTATTGATCAATATTGCCATCTATTTTTTCCCTGCCTCTTCCACCGCTTTTTTTGCGGCGTCGTTTAAATCGATCGCCGTTATGATATCTAGGTTTGAATCTTCTATCATCTTCCTTGCTTTTTCAACATTGGTGCCCTCCATTCGAATCACTAGAGGTACATGCATCTTGAGCTCTTTTACAGCATGTAAAACTCCTTCTGCCAAAGTCTCGCAGTTAAGAATCCCCCCAAAAATATTTACCAAAATGGCTTTGACCTTGGGATCTGATAGAATAATACGAAAGCCTGCTGAAATTTGATCTTTGGAAGCGCCGCCACCAACATCTAAAAAGTTTGCGGGACTGCCGCCAAATAACTTGATGATGTCCATCGTAGCCATTGCAAGGCCTGCACCATTAACCATGCAGCCAATGTTACCCTCCATCGCAATGTACGATAGATCAAACTCTTTTGCTTGCGCCTCGGAATGAGAAAGCTGAGTTGGGTCATAATAGGAGACGATTTCTGGGTGACGAAAAAGCGCATTATCATCGATAGAGAGTTTGGCATCGACAAGCCAAAGCCTACCTTCTTCTGTCTCGACTAGTGGATTGATCTCCAAAAGATCCCCATCCGTTTCAATAAACGATTTAGCTAAAGCCTCTGCAATTATCCTGCCTTCTTTCGCAGTCTCATTTTCCCAGCCCATAAATTTGACAAGTCGATTGAGTAAATAAGACCGAATCCGACCATCTCTTTCAAAAGGGATCTTTAAAATCTTCTCAGGCGACTTCTCTGCAATCTCTTCAATCTCCATCCCGCCCTCAGGAGAGGCAATCAAAATTGGCTGAGAGGTCGTACGATCAATAACGGCACCGATATAATACTCTTTTTGAATATCTACAGGTCTTGTAATGAGCACCTTCTGTGCGACGATTCCCTCAGGGCCTGTCTGATTATTAACCATCTTCATTCCGATGAGCTTTTCTGCAGCATCCAAGATCTCTTCTTTTGACTTCGCAAACTTAACGCCGCCAGCTTTGCCTCTTCCACCTGCATGCACCTGAATTTTGACAACTGCTTCATCCAGATCCAACTGACTGATTATCTCTTTAACTTCTTCAATACTAGAAGCGATTCCAAAGTCTGGGATTGGAACTCCCCACTTCTTTAAAATCTTCTTTGCTTGATATTCGTGTAGATTCATAGTTTCTCTATCTGCTTCAAAATTTTCCTTATACACAATAATGAGAAAAATGTCCTAATTTTCTGAGAAATCATTGTCCCTTCATGGAAATTTCATCTATACTATTTGCTCAAAATAAGGATTTTTATGGCAAGCGCACTATCTTTTCCCAGAATTCGTTGTGAAAGCAGAGAGGAGTTTGATCTTGAACTAGCAAGTTTTGGAACCTACCTCGCACCGGGAGGAAAAGGTGGATATGGTTCTGTACTTCTATCTGAAAAGGTTCATAATTTAGCCATCAAGGTATTCTTTCAACAAGACCCCGAATCTAACAATTATTCAAAAATTGCTCATCATGAAGCAAATATACTTTTTAAGTTAAATCAAAAAGGCGTAAGTCACATCCCTAAATTTATCTTTTTTCTACATGGCCCTAAGAGATGTGCCATTGGCATGACAAGATCGAGCCCCGACATCTACCAAGCCCATATAAAGACAAAGAACCTTCCTCAATTTGAGGAAATGAAAAAGCTTGTTTTTCGTTGGATCACATCATTGGATCAGATGCACGCTGCGGGATTTATGCATACGGATGTTAAACCGGAAAACCTCTCGAATCTTGTTCTCGATTTCAATTTGGCTAGAAAAGCTCAAACTTATCGAGAAATACCTGTATGTGCAAGACACTACAGACCTCCTGAAGTGATACTGAATCTCAATTTCAACGAAACTATTGA
>JAJFML010000036.1 GCA_021772195.1 Chlamydiota bacterium
AACTTTACAACCCGAAGGCCTTCTTCGTTCACACGGCGTCGCATCGTCAGGCTTTCGCCCATTGCGAATGATTCTCGACTGCAGCCTCCCGTAGGAGTCTGGGCAGTGTCTCAGTCCCAGTGTTGGCGGTCAATCTCTCAATCCGCCTAGACGTCTTAGCCTTGGTGAGCCATTACCTCACCAACAAGCTGATATCCCATGGACTCTTCTCTTACCGCAAGGTCTCTTTCGAGATCCCCAACTTTGAAAAAAGATCGATGCCAATCCTTTTCCTCATTCGGTATTAGCGGTCGTTTCCAACCGTTATTCCCAGGTAAGAGGCAGATTATCCATGTATTACTAACCCTTCCGCCACAAAGTAACATTGCTGCTACTTCGTTCGACTTGCATGCCTCATCCACGCCGTCAGCATTCAATCTGAACCAGGATCAAATTCTCAATGAAAATGATTTACTGACTATAAAAAATGACAAAGCTAAATTTAGCTTTGCCCACACAAACCTTACTAGTTTGTATAGCGCTCTATTTCTACTGTTAAAGATCGGTAGGCACTCTGTCGGTGTCTTGTTCTTCTCGCTTTGAGCTTTCTCGTTGTTTGAAGATGTTAATGAATATATAACGAGGCTTTATTTTCCTGCAACACTACTTTTCACATTTTTTTACCCCAACCCCCTTTCCCATAGAGAAAACACATTAAATTAAAATAAAGATTACTCACCTTTTTTGTTGTTTTCGCTTCATCTTTATCCATTTCAACCACCCAAAACCACCTATCTTCCTCCAATCCCTCCAAATCACTAGTAAATCACTTTTAACAAGCTTTTAAAACGCTCCAGGCACTTAAAATACCCCAGTCAGGACATTAGCTCTCACCCCCTGAAACCCGACCTAACCCCACTCTTTTTGTTTGCCTATCCATCATCGATAAACTCTTCAAAGTCAGCCAGATAGATATCCTTTTCACTTAAATAATTACCTTACAATTCGGTGAATTTATGTTATATTTAAAGAATGGGAAACACTTTATATAGGTAATGTTATGAATGTAAACACCCACCTTTATCTCTCTACAGCACTTGTAAGCTTTCAAGAAGGCGACATTAACGCTCTCAGAGAAAACGAGATTCAAGACCCCTCAAGGAAGCCTCTAGACGAACTTCTCATCAAATTGCACGAAAAAATTATTGAACTAGAAAAATCCTGGAAAGGTAAAAAGATTCCAGAGAAGATCAAAGTAGAGATGCTTGATAAGCTTAGCCAGACCAAAGACATGCTTCGACTTTCTGCTGAAATTCATGAATTATTTTCAGAACACCCAGAATGGTATAATACTCATGAACCCGTCTAATAAATAGGCCAAGATACTTAAGTCCTTCATTGACCGTCCTTATTTACTCAAAAACAATGATTTAGCCAAACATATGCTCATTGGTTATCTTCAACTTTGTAATAGCACCCTAATATATAGGGTGCTTATTTCTGCTTAAATGTAAGCTCATCTTCCACGTAATCTTTTCAATAAACCTCTATCTCTTTAAATTTTTCATAGCTTTTCCCTTTTTGACTTAATTTTTCTTAACTTTTCAAGAAGAGCTCAATTTCTCCCCTAAAAATATCCATTTTCTAACCAAATTCTTTCGCTCTTACGGGGCTAAAATAAAATTTTTATTGCACTTATTATTTTGAAAAATTTATGGTTCGAATTGAAATAGCAAGCAAGCATTTATGCTGTGCACCACGATGTCCACTAGGCAATAGGTGCTTATATAAGTAAAGCTAGCTTTTAACTTGAATTAAACCGGAGATTGAATCTATGCAAGTTAACTGGTCATTTAAAAGGATGATTACGTCCTCTGCCTTAGCTTTGCTAGTCACGTCTAGTGCCTATGCAATACCCAGAGGACCATGTGAAGAAGCACCAAAAAATGTGTGCTGTGAAGAACCAAAACCAGGACCTTTTGCTTTCTCATATCCAAAAGATATGAACCTAGCATGTCCTAGTGATTTTTACTTTAGAGCTGATGCACTAGCCATGCAACCTAAACAAGATGGCCTAGATTACGCTGTTCTAAACCAAAATGACTCAAACAACTTAAATTCTGGCATTGTTCAAGGCTTTTCAACTCAACATAATGACTGGGACTGGGGCTTTGGATTTAGGCTTGGAATGGGGTTTTATCTAAACCACGACGCGTGGACAGTAGATACTCAATGGACTTGGTTCCGCATAAGTGAAGAAGTTTCATCAGCAGCTCAACATAATGGTAACTTTGTTCCACAATGGCTGACTGGAGACAACATTGATCCATCACTAGGAAATGCTCATACATCTGCTAGATGGCAAATGAAAATGAATGTTTTCGATCTTAGCATCGGAAAACCTTACCATGTAAGTAGATACCTAGTCTTAAATCCATTTTTTGGCCTCAGAGGTGCATGGATTGATCAAGACTTCTCTGCTAGATATGGAGGTATATTCAACAGCCCATCTGGAGTAAACGGCAGCCAAATGGATGCTGAGAATGACTGGTGGGGAGTTGGAACAAGAATGGGTGTCAATACTGAGTGGAACTTAGGCGGCGGATGGCAGCTACTTGCCAACATGAACGCTTCTATGCTCTACGGTAAAGTGGATGTAACACAATCAGCTCCACTTGGAAGCGACACATACAACATTAGACACGAGTTCTATAGAGATAGCCCAAACATGGAATTACAAATGGGTGCATCTTGGGGAACTTACTTCAACGACATGAAACATTACGTGAAAGTTCAAGCAATGTGGGAATTCCACCAATGGTGGGATCAAAACTGGATGAGAAAACTCTATTCAGGTAGCCCTTCTTGGGTAAACGATACTGTTAGCCGTGGAGATCTTTCTCTAAGCGGTGTATCTGCAAGAGTTGCATTCGAATTCTAAGTTTAACTTAGATTATTAAGTTCAAAGGCCTAGTTCCAATCCAGGAACTAGGCCTTTTTTTATTCATTCAATTCTTAAGAAAATTATTAACGCAGAGTCGCAGAGTCACAGAGTCACAAAGAAAAGCTTTCATCTACAAGAATCTTTGTGTAAAGAGCTATCAACAATAGCAGGTATATAAAATAGAACTCTTTGCGGCTCTGCGTTAAAATCCTTCAACAGAATTTAGACAAAGAGAGCAGGAACAATAGCTCTTAAGACTAAATAGACCACCATGCCGCCAAGATAGCCCGTCAGCGCCGTCACGCTGATCTTCTTCATATACCAGACAAAGTCAACCTTCTCCATGCCCATAAGAGCGACACCTGCTGCAGATCCGATAACAAGAATACTGCCGCCTGTACCTGCACAGTATGCAATCATCTGCCAGATAGCAGAGTCTGCAGGATAGGTCGTTAGATCATACATGCCCATAGTAGCAGCTACTAAAGGCACGTTATCGACAATGGCAGAGATAATACCGATAGATGTGGCGATGACTGCGAGATTATCGATATGCCTTCCTAGGAAAATTGCGAGATTTTTAAGCACACCAATCGTTTCAAGGGCATTAATACTGAGAAGAATACCCAGGAAGAAGAGCACACCTGAAGTATCGATTTTGGTCAAAACATGAGGCACTCTTAAATGAGCACGGTCTTCATACTTATAGTGCATAATGTCAGTAATGAGCCAAAGAACACCTAAACCGATCAACATCCCCATAAAGGGTGGCAGACCAGTGACCGTTTTAAAGATAGGCACACAAATAAGCGATCCTACGCCGCTAAAGAAGACAAGGCGAGCGCCCGGCTCAATCTTTGCTTCTAAGTGGTGACCAAAGAGGTCAGGATAGCGTCCCTTCAACTTGAGAGAGAGAAAAGATAAGCTAATTAGGAGAGCCGCCAAGCTCGGTAAGAAGAGCGATTTCATAATGGGCACCGTAGTCACTTGTCCATTGATCCAGAGCATTGTAGTTGTAACATCTCCGATAGGAGTCCAAGCACCCCCTGCATTCGCTGCAATAACGACCATTGAGCCGAGAAGAAGCCTCTCTTTCCTTTCATGCACAAGCTTTCTAAGAAGAGAGACCATCACAATAGTGGTAGTTAAGTTGTCGAGCATAGCAGAGAGACAGAAAGCAATAATGCCTATAAGCCAAAGCATTTTTCGTTTTGATCTTGTATTGATAACATCAGTAATAATTTTAAATCCCCTATGAGAATCGATCACTTCAACAAGTGTCATGGCACCTAATAGGAAAAAAATAATTTGACTGACATTGCCGACGTGCTCTCCTAACATTCCTAAAGAAGCATCGAGCGACTCGGGTGCCAACGTAAAGAGAATACCCCAGCTAACTGTCGCCATGAGAAGGGCAGATGCTGTTTTATTAACTTTGATCGTATGTTCAAAAATAATTGCAAGATAACCAATCACAAAGACTGCAATCATTAAGAAGTGTGTTGTTGTAAGCTCACTCATATTCTATCCATTTATTAAAAAGGCCAAAAAATAGGGATTAAAATTGTACATAATAACCATGCAATCAGATTCAAGGGAATACCTATCTTCATATAATCAGTAAATCGGTAGCCACCTGGACCATAGACGATGGTATTTGTTTGGTATCCGATTGGGGTAATAAAGGAGCAAGCTCCTGCCATAGCAATGGTAATACCCACTGCACGCATCGCCATGACTGACTCAATTCCTGAGAGTCCCAAGGCTTCCATCACTATAGGAAAAACAATGAGTACAGCTGCAGTATTTGTAATAAATTCCGTAAGCACCGTTGTAAGGAGAAAAACACCCGCAATCATTAAGTGAGGATTTGATCCAATGACTTCAAACAGCCCTTTACCTAAAACATAGGCAACATTTGTAGCCTGCAAGGAGCTAGAAAGCGTAAGTCCCCCTGCTATTAAGAGAATTAAACTCCAGTTGATACCTCTTACAACGCCAGCGCCTGACACCATTTTTGTGAGGATAAGAACAAGAGCTGCAGCCATTGATGCTATCATCATAGAGACTCCCAACGTGACAGCTACCACCATGGCAACAAGTACTAAAAATGTAAAAATGGCTCTCTTAGGTTTTAAAATGGAGAGCTCATCGGATGATTTTAAAAAGATGAGGTCTCTGGAATCTTCTGGGTGTTGAGAACTTAAAGGTGCATTCGAAAAAACCATGAGGATATCGCCAGGCTTTACTGTGATATCGCTCAATTTACCCTCTAACCTCTCACCATGACGATAGGCTGCAAAGACGGGCCCTGTTAGCGTTTTACGAAAAGAGGGTGAGGAAAGCTTTTTCCCTGCATAAGTGGAATCAGAAGGGACAACATATTCAGAATAATAGGCAGCTGCTGGATCGATCTGAAATTCAGATTCAGGCTCAAACTCAATGCCTTTGGTCTCTTGCAGCTTATAAAGAGCATTTAGATCCCCAACAATGACAAGCCTATCATTTTCACGCAAAATCTCTTTAAACCTAGGTGCTGTCAATTTCTGATTATTTCTTTTAATTTCTACAAGGGTAAAGTCTCCTTGTAAATAATCATTTCCAAACTCTTCTACCGTCTTTCCAAGATGTGAAAACTCATTTAATAGTTTGATTTCAACCGTCATTTTCCGAATGTCATCTACTAGCGCTGATCTAGGATCTTTACAATCAGGAAGAAGCCTATATGAGAAAAAGATAAGATAGAGAAGGCCAACGATGAGAATGGGCACACCGATTTTTGCAACTTCAAAAAAAGAAAATGCAGCTTCTGAATTTGCATTGAATAAAAGACCATTTACAATCAGATTCGAGCTCGTACCAATCAACGTACACGTCCCACCTAAAATAGCTGCATAAGAGAGCGGTATTAAAAACTTTGATGGGCACTCTTGAAGGGACAAAGCCCACTTCCTATATACAGGAGTCAGAATCATCACGAGCGGCGTATTATTTAAAAAAGCAGAGAGAAAACTTAGAGGCGGCAAGCTGACTGCCATCTGTATGATACGATTCTTCGTATTCGGCAAAACTTTTTTTGCGAGAAATAAAATGAGGCCCGAATTTTTAAAAGCTCTGACTAAAATAAAGAGCATTGCAATGGTTACAATCGTCTCGTTTGCAAAACTAAAAAGCAGATTTTTTGCAGGAACTATTCCTATAATTACAGGAATCGCACCACCCGTTAGCAGAACAAGATCAGGAGGAAAAACCTCTTTCACAAGCAAAAACATCACGACAAATAATAGCGCAATTACAAAGTAGCCTCTCCAGTCAAGTAGAGGCTCTGTTGCAGAATCTGCAAAGCAAAAGATAGGTGTAAAAAGTAAAAATAAAAGTCTCATCAATACATTCATGCCACATCAAACTATTTATTTACGAGAGTTTTCATAGAGAAAATTTGAGGGAGATTTGATTGCATTAATTTAATTAGTATTCTACGATTCAAGAGAGGTGCCCATTTTTTATGCCCCTGCTTTCTTCAGAGGAACTATGAAGCGATCTTTTCTTTTCCTTTTTCTACTCTTAACTTCTTTAGCTTTTGCAAAAGAAGATACGGAGTTTGGATCTGAGAAAGGTTACACAATCAACTACAACAATGTCTCAATTGTCGAATACGTGCGTTTCGTAAGTAAAATTACAGGCGTTAATTTTATCTTCAACGAAGAAGAGCTTAATTTCCCTGTAACAGTTGTCTCAGAAGATCCTATTTCAAGTGAAAATGTGATGAGCACGCTTGTTCAAGTTTTACGCGTGCATGGACTTCAATTATTAGAAGAAAATAACAACTTACTGATCCATAAAAATCCTTCTGTCAAACAGTTTGCACATCTCGTCTTTGATAATGATGAGATCGATGAAAGATTTCCTCTAACAACAAGAGTCTTTCGTTTAAAAGAGAGAAAGGCAGAAGCGCTCGCAGCGATTGTTCGTCCGATGATTTCAACAGATGCGGTCTTAGATACATCCAATGCGACCAATCAAATTATTTTAACAGATGTCACACCCAATGTCGAAAAAGTCCAACTTCTTATTGAAAATTTAGACTCCCCCACATCTGCTTTTACAATCGATGCCTACCACATCAAACACAACAAGCCAGAGTTTCTGATCAACATGGCAAATCAGATAATGGCGCCTCTTTCTCAAGGGAACCCCTACATTTTAGTTCCGCAACCAAAAGCGCACGTCATTTTCGTCGTCTCTACGCCCTCACTTGTAGAAAAAACGATAACCGTTCTTACTAATCTGGATACAGAACCAAAAAAAGAGAAGCTCGACCTTAATCCCGAAAATATCTTTATTTACAAAGTTAAAGGCAAAAAGCTGAGCGAAATCGAGCGCGGACTCAAAGCGATTGCAACGAACATTCAAAAGAGCGGCTATGCAGAGAAGGGTTTAGTAGAGACTCTTGAAAATGTCAAAGTGATTAAAGAGAGCAACTCTCTTCTCTTTACAGGCGATACAGCCTCCCTTGCAAAAGTGCGCGAAATGCTAACAGTTATGGATGTGCCTTCCCCTGAAGCTGTTAAAGAATCTCAAGAATCTTTCTTTCTCTACATGCCACTTCACAAAACACCCGAAGTAGTTGAAAAAAGCGTTGAAGAGGTTATCGACAATCTTTCAAAATCTAAATTAGGTGATCAAGGACTGCTTGAGACACTCGAAAGTGTGCGCATTGTCCACTCCACCCAATCGTTGGTGTTTACAGGTGAACCCTCTACCTTCCCACGAGTAAAAGAGATCTTAAGTACCATCGATATCCCCGGACAAGCCGGTGACGAGGGGAAAAGCTTTTTTATCTACAACATTCAGAACATACCAGCTGAGCAACTAGAAGATTTTCTAAAAGGAATGGCATCTCACCTAGAGAGATCAGGTGTTAAAGAAAAGAGCCTCGTTAAACTGATCCATTCAATGAAATATATCCCTGACACCAACTCCATTCTCTTCACAGGCGGCAAAAGGGCAATAGCTCAGATTAAAGAAGTCCTACCTACTATCGACACGCCTGCACATGGACAAAGAGCCTCCTCGCAATTCTTTATCTATAAGCCAAAATATTTGAAGGGTGATCAGATTTACAAAGCGCTAAAGGAGTATAAGACCAATCTAGGTGACTCCGGGCTCATAGATAGTTCACTTCTTAGAACGATCGACAGCATGAAGTGGAATAAGTCGACAAACTCCCTAATTTTCACAGGTGACCCCTCCTCTCTACAAAAAATC
>JAJFML010000037.1 GCA_021772195.1 Chlamydiota bacterium
CCTCGCCTTTAAAGTCTTCTCCTTCTACAACACTTAAAAGCTCTTCAGAACTAACTTGAATCATCTTAGCTTCTAATTCTTGAAGAGTCATACTCTCTGGAACATCGATCTCCTTTTGGGCAATAATATCTCCTGTATCCATGCCCACATCCATTTTCATGATTGTAACGCCTGTTTTTGTTACGCCATCCATTAATGCTCTTTGCATGGGAGCTGCCCCTCTATAAGCTGGGAGAAGTGATGTGTGAATGTTAATTGGAAGGTATTTTGGAACATCTAAAAGATCTTTTTTGAGAATTTGCCCATAGCCTACCACAACAAAGAGATCGGGTTTAAGATCCTTAATTGCTTGGATAAATGCTGGATCTGAGGCTTTAGTAGGTTGAAATACAGGCAGATTAGGAAGAATCTCTTTCGCTTTCATCTTAACAGGCGAAAAGGAAAGCTTTTGTGACCTACCTCTTGGCTTATCAGGCTGGGTCACGATAGCAATAATATCCATCTTCTGATAGATGTTTGATAGAATGCTTGACGCAATCTCAGGTGTTCCAAAAAAAATAATCTTCAATGAAAATAGACTTGTTAAATTTTTTCTTGTTCAAAGAGATTGACTAATTCTTCATCAGAAAGCGTTTCAGGCTCTTTTTTGCAAACCCCACGAAGTCCAATAAGTCCCCGCTTAGAAGCTTTACAAAACTCAACCCAATGTTTTACCTCTTCGATAGGCTCAACCTCCTTCTCTATTCTCTCAAGCGCCTCATCTAATCGAAGACCTGATCGATAGGTAAGGCGAAAAGCTACAGTTAAGCACTTTCTTACCTCTAACGAAAAATGCTTTCGCTTCAAGCCAATAATATTAATGCCACCAAATTTATATGGCATGCCCCCGCCTACTGTGTAAGGAGGAACATCATTGGAAATACGACTAAAACCTCCCACCATAGCAAACCTCCCAATACGAGTGTATTGGTGCACAGGTGTCATCCCTCCAATAATTGCATTATCTTCAATAGTGACATGC
This sequence comes from Chlamydiota bacterium, assembly GCA_021772195.1. Lineage (GTDB taxonomy): Bacteria > Chlamydiota > Chlamydiia > Chlamydiales > SM23-39 > JAJFML01. The sequence goes on from JAJFML010000037.1 coordinate 1,022, forward strand.
CCTGCCAACATGGCATTATTTGTCATGATGACGTTGTTCCCCAGTTTACAATTATGAGCAATGTGACAATAGGCCATAATGAGACAATTATCACCCACAGAAACTATAGAGCCTTCACCGCATGAGGAATTAATCGTTCCAAACTCTCTTATCTGACAATTTTTCCCTATAGTCACATAGGTTTTTTCACCACGAAATTTAAGATTTTGCGTTCTAGTTCCTATGCTTGCGCTAGGCCAAATGACGGTATTCTCACCTATTTGTGTATACCCATCGACATAGGCATTTGATTTAATCGTAACTCCATCTTTCAAAATGACATTCTTTTTAACGACAGCAAACGGTTCGATCGTTACATTTTTTCCAATTTCAGCTCCTGGCTCAACAAATGCGTTCGGGTGAATATCTGACATGTGAATCCAAATTTGTACTTTTATAAAGGCTTACTTATTACTAACTTTTCGCTATAGGGTACTTTTATCCACAAGAGCACAACTAAGCTCCGCTTCTACTGCTGTTTTATCTCTTACAACCACTTTCGCCTTAATTTTCCCTCCATTACGACTAATATGAAGCGCTTTCGCATGAAGATGAAGAACATCTCCTGGAAGTACAGGGCTACGAAATTTTGCATAAGCAATATTGAGAAAAACAGCTATTTTCCCCCCATACCCAGCTTGATGTATTAATATCCCGCCTATTTGAGCAAGAGCTTCTAAAAGAAGAACTCCTGGCATAATAGGCGCTTCTGGAAAATGGCCCTGAAAAAAGGGTTCATTAATCGTTACATTTTTAATTCCAATAATTTCACGATTTTCAAGGTCAATATGAGAAACAGCATCCACAAGAAGAAAGGGAAATCTGTGAGGAAGTATCTCTGCCACTTCCTTTGAACTGAGCAAGTAAGGTTTTTTTGAAGATGTGCTGGCCATTAGGCTTTCCTCTTATTGATATATTCATGAATTTTTCTACTAAAAGCAACATTTGAGGTGTGCCCTGAGCGAATTGAAATAATATGAGCTTGAATCGGAGTTCCAATTAAAGAAAGATCTCCTAAAAGATCTAATATTTTATGTCTGACCATTTCATTTTCAAAGCGCACACCCTCAGGGTTCATGACTGAGTTATCTTTGATGACAACCCCATTGTTTAAACCAGCGCTTTTTAAGAGTCCCTTTTTTAACATAGGTTCAATCTCTTCGTAGAGAGAAAAAGTCCTACAAGGTGCAATTTGATCTTTAAACGTCTTTGGATCAACAACATAAGAGTGAAATTGACTTTTCAGATAAGGTGAGTGAGGATAGTGGAGAGTATAGCTAATGCGAAATTCTTCAGACGGAAGTGCTACAAGATGGGTTTCTCCCTCAGACCAGGCGATGGGCTCATCGATTTTGAAAACCATCTTCTTTTGATCTTGTTCTAAGATCCCTACCTCTTCAACCATTTCAACAAAAAAATTCGATGATCCATCTCCAGCCGGAAGCTCGGATCCATAAATTTCAATCTCTAGATTGTCGATTTCATAAGCATGCAAAGTAGAAAGTAAATGCTCTACCGTTTGTACACTTGCACCATCTTTTAGAAGTTTTGTATTTCTCGGTGCAAATGTTGCATACTTTAAGGAAGCTGGAATAATTATTTTTTGAGCTAAGTCCATCCGCTTAAAACGCATCCCACTATTTGGGGGCAAGGGCTTTAAGCATATCTTAACTTTTTCACCTGTAAAAAGGCCTGTTCCCTCTTTTGAAACCTGCCTCTGCAATGTCTTTTGTAAACCCGCCAACCACTTACCTCAAATCATAAATAGACATGTATATAGGTCACATAAATTTATAAAAAATTAGCCCACCTACCCTTTTTGAGCAAGACTTTTCAAAGAAAAAAAAAGAGAGTGAAAAACAGAAACAATACTCTATTGTACTTTAAAAGATTTTTTATTTTGTCAGTAATTTTAGATAAGAACATTTCGACGAAGGTAAAAAACAAAAACAATCATAGAAAATCCAATTATAAATCCATCTCCAACTTGGCTATAGAGAGTTTGATATGAGTAAAGCGGCAAATCGACATGAAGGCAACCTCGAATCTTTTCTGGATGAGTCCCCTTGACCTCTAGTGTCTTTTGCACCCGCCCAAGAGAATCAATCCCTCCAGTTATCCCCGTATTTGCAGCTCTTAGAACAGGCACCCCATTTTCAACACTCCTAAGAATCCCGTGATAAAAATGTTGTTTGGGAAGATTTGTATTTGGAAACCATCCGTCATTTGTCACATTCACAAAAAGCTTTGCACCATTAATCCTTCCTTCTCGGATCAGATCACTATAGGTCTCTTCGTAACAAATTGAAGTAGAAATTGGAACTTTCCCATGAAAAATCTTAGCATCATTTCCCGGAGTAAAAAAAGCAGAAATTCCATATCTCTTAGCAACTCGGGCGCACCAATCAAAAGGTATATACTCGCTGACTGGCACAAGCACTCTTTTTTCATATCTGCTAGGAACTTTTTCACGCGGTCGAAAGTGAAAGGCGGAGTTATAGCTCTTACCTTCCTCATGATCATAATCATCGAGGCCTAGAATAACTTCTGCTCCAAAATGATCGGAAAGACTTTGAGCCCAAAATACATTTGAAATTCGAGCGTCGCTATTTTCATCAAAAAAACCCGTCTGTCTAAATAGTTCAAAGTCATTTTCTGCTTGTTTTTGAAACACCTCTCTCCAAACTGCAGAAAAAGTATCATAATAATAGTAGTTTCTAAATGCAGAGACAGGCAAGGCCACTTCAGGCATGACAATCAAATCTACTTTTCGATTCTCATTCGCTTTTAAACTAGATAAGATGCGATACCACTGTTCCGTAGGCGGTATAAAAGATTCCCGTGTCTGAAAAGGCTCTTTTTCTTCCGGTTTTAAAGCCGTTTGCACTAAGAGCGCTGAGAGCGTATCGCCATTATTCCTAGAATCGTGAATGACCTGATTCAGATAGCCAAAAAAGTAAGGGAAAAGAGCTAAACCTAAAAATAAGAATGCTTTTTTCCTTAAAAAGGCTTTATAACCGAATAAATTTGTGAGCATCACAAGAAATGAAAGGCCGTAGACCCCAAATAGCGCAGCCGACCCCATTGAGAGAGAATTAGAGGCTAAGTGAAGGCCTATTGGGTTCCATGTAAAGCCGGAAATAAAATAGACTCTAGACCACTCAAAAAGAGTCCAAAGTGAGGCGAGGGCTATGATCTCAAAGAAAGAAACATCTCTTTTTTTAGGCACTAAACTTGTTAAGAGACCAAATTGAGCGCCTAAGCCAAGTATTATGAAGAAATATACTAGAATAATTGACATTCCCATGTATTTTATAGAAATCATCCAAGAAAGCTGAACAGAAGAGACAAGGGTAAACCAGATTAACCCCGCAAGAAAACGTTTTGATCTCTTTGAAAGATCATAAACAGATATAAAGAAAAGCCCGTATCCAACAGCCGCAGCAACTATGCCCAAAAATGAGATTCTAGCTGGCTGGCCAAAGGCACAAATAAAAAAGCTAAGAAAAAAGAGTAGAATGGATTGCAGCTTACTCTTCATGATCGCTAAGATCTGGGCTCTCAACAGATGGAGCAGGAGGCTCCTTCTCCCTTAACTTTGTACCGTAACAAAGAACGTAAAAAAGACCGCCCAAAATAGAGATGTTTTTCAAGAAAATTGAAAACTCTACCTCGCGCTTCAAACCTTCTAAAAACCAGAATTGATGAAGTAAAATTGTTGTTGGAATTAAGAAAATGATGAGCAGAAAAGCTCCAAGCCTCCCCCTAAGCCCAAACAGAACCATGAATCCACCTAATAATTCCACTACTACCATAAAGACCAAGATAACAGGTACCCAGGGAAGGGCACTCATAAAAATTTCATGAAAAGTTTCATGGTGCTCCATATAGGATTGCCAATCACAAAATGCATTTGCAAGACCTCTTTCCGAGCCCTGCCAATCAAAAATTTTGTGAATTCCACTCATAATGAAAAGTAGACTAACGCTAACTCTTCCCAATAGAGTTAAAATCATTCGCAAAACGTGCATGTTCTCTCCTTGATTACATATCATCCTTACATACTATATCTTTATTTTTCCAGAACTTGAACATTCAAATAAACATTTATATGTACCAAAGATTTGCAGGATGTTAAACTAGATGCTCTATGAGAAGACCGTTTAGAGAACACCACTTAATTCAAGTTTTAAAAGAGTTCGAAGAGGTTAAAATCCCCCTCGATGCTTTTCTTTCTAAGTACCTTAGAAGAAACAAGG
>JAJFML010000038.1 GCA_021772195.1 Chlamydiota bacterium
CTCCTCTGATTTTTTTCTTTGAATAAGGCAGACAATCATTTCCTCGGGAAGCTTCAAATCTTTTAGAAAGGTGTTTTTCTTATCCCACTTGTCGGTAATTGCAATCGTGCGCATTTGAATGGCACCGTGAGCAAAATCTTCTGTCAAAAGATCAGTGGGGGAAATTAGGTTTTTTAAGATTTCATGGGCTGCCATCATTTCTGCGCCAATAAAGTGATCTACAAAAAAGAGGCGTCCAAAATCAAGCCTAAATCTATTCAAATACCCTACTTCTGAGATTCGGCAAATGGTTTGCGGGTAGCCGAGATTTTTAGCGATCGTGCAAGCTGCTAAATTTACCTCATCATTTCCTGTTAATGCCATGAAAAAGTCAGGAGAATTTTCGAGTAAATTTTCAAAAAGACGCCAGTCTGAGGCTCTGCCAGGGATGGTTGCAACATCAATTTGCTGAGAGACTTTTCCAAGAAGTTTTACATCTTGATCGACAAGAACCACATTATGTTCTTCTTTAGAAAGAATTGAGGCTACATGACATCCAATTTGTCCTGCTCCCAGGATGACAATATTCATAAAGATTTTTCCACTTGCATGCCAAGGAAATTTTCTATCCACTCTGTGCTCTTCATAATTTGACCAAAAGCACCTAAATTTGTAATAGATGCTTTATGAAGTGATTCTGAGTAGCTAGAAACACAATCAGTGAGAGTTATAGTTTTCAGGCATCTTCCGACAGCTTCTCTTGCGCAAGATTCTATCGATCCATTTGTTGTAAAACCGCTTAAAAGTACAGTGTTTACTCCAAGAGCAAATAGGTAGCGGTCTAATTCTGTTTGGTAAAAGGGTGACATGCACCACTGACGAATTCGGTAGTCAACCTCACCTAATTCCTCTAATAGATCGTGCCCCCAAGTATTTTCTCTAAAACCCTCTTTTTCTAAAAATGGGCGCAGTTTCCGAGAGCTGCCTAATCCTTGAGCCTGACCATTAAGATCTTTTATAACGGTGAGTTGAAGAGCAATTGTAGGGATTCTATGCTCTTTACAGAAACGGAGCATGTTTACAATGTTAGGAAGAACCCCTGGTACGTGTGAAGGCATAAGTCCATTTTTTGCATATACTCCTTCGGGATGGCAGAGATCATTTTGCAAATCTAAAATTAAAAAACAGTTGGGATAACTCATATGTAAATCAATTATGGCTTAAAGAAAAATTTATCTCGATTGAAGTTTTTTGTCGATGTTGTAGAGAATAATCTAGAAGAAAAAAATACTCTGACCTAAACTTACCTTTACTAAAGAGAAAATGAGATGAAATTTGATCATCTTGCTGTAATTATTAATTTTTGTTCTAACGAAAGTAGTTTTATAACAGCATGTATTCAAGAGATTCAAAAAGTCACCAAAAATATCATTGTCCCTGTATCGGATCATTTTTTTGATGGAACGGTTGAAAACCATACGAAATTAAAATCTATTTTTTCTACATTTCCAGATGTTAATTTTATTCTCTATCCCTTTATTCCCTCTCTCTTCCCTGAAAAAGGGAGAGATCATCATTTACATAATGCCTCTAGAAAGATAGGGATGCAGTATTTGCCAGATTCAGCCGAGTATGTTCTCTTTCTCGATGCAGACGAGATTATTGATGGAGAGAGTTTCAAGACATGGTTAAATGAAAAGCGTTTTCTCGATTTTGATTTCATAAAATTTAGCTGTTATTGGTATTTCAGAGAACCCTGTTTTCAAGCAACCACCTATGAGACTTCTCCGCTTCTTGTGAAAAGATCAAAATTAAACCCTCAGCTATTGATGCACTTGGATGAGAGAACGGGTATTTACAATGAAGGAATAGGAGAAAAGTTTGAAGGGATGTTGGGAATAAATTTAGAGCCGATGTTTCATCATTACAGCTGGGTAAGAAGCAAGGAAGAGATGATAAAGAAAACAGAGACGTGGAGTCATCGAAAGGATCGAAATTGGTCAGACCTTGTCAATAAAGAATTTGAAGGGGCCTTTTCTGGAAATGATTTTGTTCATGGATATGAGTATAAAACTGTAGAGCCATTTGCCGAATTAAAAGAAAATTTTACAAACGTAGGCCGTTCAAGTGTAAAGCTGCTTGACATTCAAGAAATGATTCATCTTTTTAAGAAAAACCCCCTATCTCGTGTAAATAAATTTATTAAATCCCTATTTACTAGGTCCAAAAAACTTGCAAAGAAACCTCATTTTAGTGGATGATTTATAGCGAAATTCATTTAAGAATACGTCGTTTCTTGAATAAATTTAATATACTCTTCTGCACCGGTAGCTCAGCTGGATAGAGTACCTGGCTACGAACCAGGGGGTCAGAGGTTCGACTCCTCTCCGGTGCACACTTTTTAGGGATCCATGATTTTAGAAAAATTTATTTGCGGACCTGTAGACACTAATGCCTACCTCTTTGGGGATGATAAACTCTGTGCAATTGATCCCGCATATGACTCAAAAGACTTGATATTAGCTGTGCTAGAGAAAACGGGCCTGACTCTTGATAAGATTTTGCTGACCCATTCCCATTGGGACCATATAGCGGATGTCAAAGCTTTACAAGAGGCAACAAATGCGCCTGTATATGTTAATAAGTTAGATGCTATATATCTTGAAAAACCAGGGTCAGATGGCCTTCCCTCAATATTGCCTATCCAAGGTGTAAAAACTGATTGTTTTTTAGAAGATGGGGCTACTGTCACCGTAGGAAATTTGGTTTTTCAGATAATACATACACCTGGGCATTCACCTGGAGGAGTATGTTTCTACCAAAAAGAACAAAAGCTCCTCTTTTCCGGCGATACTTTATTCCAGGGGACTATTGGAAATTTAGGTTTCCCCACAAGTGATCCAGATGCCATGTGGGAATCCTTAAAAAAATTAGAAAAGTTACCTCTCGATACACGCGTTCTTCCCGGGCATGGTCCGGATACTTTTCTGGAAGACGAGAGATGGATTGGCAGAGCTAAAGAAAAATTTAAATATTAAAGGAGAATAATCATGCTAACAGGCAAAAAAGCGCCAGATTTTCAAGAGAAAGCTGTAATCAAAGACCAAATCGTAGATGATTTTTCTTTGAGCAGTTACAAGGGTAAATATGTAGTCTTTTTCTTTTATCCGCTTGATTTTACCTTTGT
>JAJFML010000039.1 GCA_021772195.1 Chlamydiota bacterium
CAGGCAAAGCTTGCAGGCAAGAGCCCATCTTTACCTAAGTTATAGATGGCGGGCATGAGCTTTCTTCCCGTGAGATCACCCGTGGCTCCAAATATCACTAAGATGGAAGGTTCGATTGTTCGAGAGGATTTGTCCTTTTCATGAAGAGGATGATTTTCCATACATTAACCCGCGCAAGTTTAAATTTTTAGGGTTAATGATTTTTTGAATTTCTTCAAGCGTAAAATTCAGGATCTCCAGAATGACTACAATCTAGATCTAATGTCGCGCAGTTGACTTTCTGTCTGAAAAATGATTCTTGCTATGATTTCAAGAGAGGGTGCCTTGTCAATGGATACAATAAACCGTGAGAGACATAAAGAGCCTTCCTCTGCAGGCATAGAGAATAATTTTTTGAAAATATACGATAAAGATATAAGAACTTCATGTCCGGTTGCATGAGCAGCAGGAAGTGGATGCGATCGAATAGAATGAATCATATTTGCCTCTATAAAAGAGGGAGTATTCTAGAGAAAAACAGGCTTATTTTCAAGAGAAAGAAAGGGCTCTATCGAGATAATTTTGAAGAGTGATGACAGCTGAGATAGAGTCTACTTCGGCGGCTCTTTTCTTACGGTTTGCCTTTACCTCTTTTAGAGAGGAGTGGGCGCAGCTAGAAGTAAAGCGCTCATCGAAAAAATCAACAGGCACTTCTAGAATTTCCGTAATTGCTTTAGCAAAAGCGCGTACGCGCTCACACATCGGGCTCTCTTTGCCATTTAAGTGAAGTGGCAATCCCATGACTATTTTTTCAATGGACTGATAACGTGAGAGCTCCTTTTTAAGAAGTTCGATGGTGGCTGCAAAATTTTTACCAGCAAGTAGTTTTGTAATTGGCAGAGCCATTCGTTTGTTCTCGTCAGATATTGCAAGGCCAAGTCTTTTTTCACCAAAATCTATTCCTAAAATTCTACCCATCTTTTTGCTCCTTAATTGCAGCTGAGATAAAGCTTTTAAAGAGTGGGTGTGCTGCGCTCGGCTTGGATTTAAACTCGGGATGAAATTGCGTTCCTACCATCCAGGGGTGATCTACGATTTCAACAATTTCAGCGAGCATTCCCTCTTCCCAAATACCCGAGAAGAGAAATCCATTTTTTTCAAAATCGCTTTTAAAGGCATTATTAAATTCATAGCGGTGGCGGTGTCTCTCTTGAATTTCTTCTACATTGTAAGCCTTGAAAGCCCTTGATGCAGGATCTAGCTTACAAGGATAGGCGCCAAGACGCATCGTTCCACCCATATTGAGAATGTTTTCTTGTTCAGAGAGAAGTGAGATGATGGGATAAGGAGTGTTTGGATCGATCTCGGTTGAGTGAGAATCAGAGAGATCTAGAACATGCCTTGCAAATTCAATTGCCATGATCTGCATACCGAGACAAATACCGAAATAAGGAATCTTTTTCTCCCTGCAAAACCTAGCTGTTTGGATCTTCCCGGTCCAACCTCTTTCACCAAAGCCGCCTGGGACTAAAAAACCATCACAGCCTAAAAAACTCTTCTCACTTACTTTGTCAGCATCGATGTAGCGGACTTTTAGCTCTGCGTCAAGGGATAGTGCCGCATGGTTAAGCGATTCGATCACCGATTTGTAAGCATCTTGGTGGTCGATATATTTGCCAACGACTCCAATGGTTACTTTTTCTTTGGGATAAGAGATAGTGTGAATGATCTTTTCCCAGATGGCTGTATTAGATTCGCTTTTTGGAGGGGATAACGAGAGCCTTTTGATGATAGTATCGTCTAACTTTTGCCTTGAGAGCTGCAGGGGAACTTCATAGATTGACTTTTCAACATCGGGCTCATCGATCACAGAATCTTGTGAGACGTTGCAAAATAGTGCGATCTTTTCCTTAATTTGATCTGAGAGGACATTTTCCGATCTGCAGAGAATGATATCAGGCATAATTCCTATGGATCTTAGCTCGCCTGTCGAGTGTTGAGTCGGTTTTGTTTTAACCTCGCCGGCAGCTTTCAAATAGGGAACATAAGTAAGGTGGATGTTGATACAATCATGAGGGCGTTCATTTCGAAATTGACGAATTGCTTCTAAGAAGGGGAGTGACTCGATGTCACCTACAGTTCCACCAATTTCTACGAGAACAAGATTTGTGCCCTCTTCTTGGATAGAACAATCGAGGATGCGTTTTTTAATCTCATCTGTGACATGCGGGATGACTTGGACGGTTTGTCCTAGATACTCTCCCTTTCGCTCTCTTTTGATAACGGTGTTATAGATCTGGCCAGAAGTTGCGTTGGATGCTTTTGATAGAGGTGTGTTGGTATATCTATAGTAGTGGCCTAAATCAAGGTCCGTTTCAGCTCCATCATCCGTTACATAGACCTCACCGTGCTGGAAGGGATTCATCGTTCCAGGGTCGACATTAAGGTAGGGATCGAGCTTTAGCATGGCTATTTTCAAGCCTCTCGATTCAAGTAGATTTCCAATCGATGCGGAAGTGAGCCCCTTTCCAAGAGAGGATACAACGCCGCCGGTGATGAAAATATACTTTACCTGCATAGAAGCTTCTCGCAGAGTAAAATATCTTTTGGTCTATCGATGCCTTGTGCTGTGTCATT
>JAJFML010000040.1 GCA_021772195.1 Chlamydiota bacterium
AAAATTCATCCGCTCTAAACTCGTAGATGCTAGCCAACCTAACTCACGCACTCTTGCTATAGCAATATGGGGCATACAACACTCATAAATAAGTTGAGCAGAGTATTTATGAACAGCTTCTGAACAATTAAAAAACCTATCTCTTAGGAGAGGTGAAACATCCGATTTCTCACAAGCGACCTCCAAGTAACTCAGCATCGGAGTTTGTTTATTTTGGGCTGCATCAAGTGAAACTTGTAGCTTAATTTGTTCTCTTATGATTGACGATGAGCTTAAAATGGAAGTTTGAGTCATAAGCGAAATTCTAATTATTTTTTAGCGAAAATGCTACTTTATGGCCGGATAAATCTCAAGGAAGCTCTGATTGAGTGCTGTGTTTTAAATTTTTCACAAAATTACAGCGAAAATTGGTTTTGGAGATCGACCTAAACCGTTGACGGTTAGGTGGATCTAAAAATCGATTTGAGACCATTTTTACAGGGGGATGAAATGTATGAGTTGTTCAGTTTCTCCTCAAGAAAGCTCTGGTTAATTGCTATATTTGAGATCTCACTCAATGTACTAAAAAATTTTCGCACTCCTCTTCTGTAATTTTTATTTGATGGATATTATACTAGAAAAAGAAGGAAATTTATCGTATGATCACCCTTTGAATAACTGGTATACAGAATGCAAGAAAAACAAGAAATATTACTCAATATCGAATCGAAAGAAATTAGATACGCTCACCTAAAGTTCGGACAATTAAATGACCTGATTGTAGAGAGGAAAAAATCACGCCAAATTACAGGCAATATCTACCGTGGTAAAGTCACCAACATTCTTCACAACATCCAATCGGCCTTCATCGACATCAACGAAGGTGAAAATGGATTTATCCACATTAGCGACATCCTTGAAAACACGAAAAAATTCGAAGAGATGTTCGATATGGATTTCGACCTCGATTACGACATCTCAAAAATCTCTGAAAAAAAGACTACCCCAAAAGACATTTCTCAAATTTTAAAATTAGATCATCCCGTTTTAGTACAGGTTGTCAAAGAACCCATTGGGTCGAAAGGCGCAAGACTTACATCTAATGTCTCGATTGCAGGAAGATATCTCGTCTTACTTCCGAACAACTCCCACAGAGGTGTCTCGAGAAAGATTGAAGACCGAGCATCTCGCGATCGCTTAAAAAGCCTGATTCGCGCATTTGAAATGCCCCAAGACATGGGTCTTATCTGTAGAACAGCATCTGCATCTGCATCTGAAGAGAGCCTCATCAATGAAGCGCATGAGCTTTTAAAATCTTGGGAAGTAATTGTTCAGAATTTCCATGAATCAACAGGACCCACTCTCCTCTTTGAAGAGTCTGATCTGATCAAAAGATCTGTCCTTACCGCCGTTGGGAAAAAATATGGAAGGATTCTAGTTGATGACTACCCTACTTACCAAAGATGTAAACGGATTGCCGCAAACTATGAAAAAGAGCACCCACTTAAGGTCGAATTCTACCGAGATAAAGCTCCGATGTTTGAACGTTTTAATATCGAACGTGAAATCGACAAAGCATCTCGTAGAAAAATCTGGCTAGGCTGCGGAGGTTACCTCTTCTTCGATCGTACAGAGGCAATGTACACAATCGATGTCAACTCAGGAAGATCTGCCGGCGCAGCGGGTTCTGCAAAAGATGTAGAAGAGAGCCTTGTTCGTATCAATCTAGAAGCAGCTGAAGAGATTGCAAGACAACTTCGCCTTCGAAATATCGGGGGGCTTGTCATTTGCGACTTCATCGATATGCGAATGCGCAAAAACCAAAGGCGCGTTCTTGAAAAATTAAAAGAGGGCATGAAAGAAGATCATGCAAAATGCACAATATTGAGTATGAGCGAATTTGGTCTTGTTGAAATGACTCGCCAAAGAAACCGTGAATCTCTGACACAAACACTTTTCACAAACTGCCCCTACTGCTCAGGCTCTGGCCTTGTCAAGAACAAAGAGAGCATGTCTGTTGATATTGAAAGGGCAATGAAAAAGCTGCTAGGCTGCCAGAATGAATTTGCTCTCAGGCTTACCACTCATCCACTTATTGATAACTACCTAGAAATTTCCGATAAAAGTTATCTCAAACAGCTCGCCAATAAAGCGAATGCGCATATTGAATTTACTTCAAATGACGATCTTCATCTCAATGAATTTCACTTTTATTCAACCATCGATAATACAAAAATTGAAATCTGATTTTTCCGAAGAGAATATTCTTGCCCTTTTAGAGGGCATTAAAAAAGCCTCCATAAAAGACTATAAGATTTTATGGGGCTTCTATGAGAAGTACAAAGAAGAGGTCTCAACGCACTCCGACTTCTTAAAAGTACTTCCAGCTCTATATGTCTTTTTTTCTAGCATGATTGAGCAGATAAAAAAACCCTATCACTTCTCACCCTATCATAAAAAAGTAAGAGAGCCTATCGACTACTATCAGATGGGACTCGACGTCTTTTATCCGCTCATTGATTTTACAAGATCGAAATTTCATGGAAAAGAGAGGCTTTCCCTCATAGAAAAACAGCTAGCTAACAAAGAAAATGTGATCTTTCTTGCAAACCATCAAACAGAAGTTGACCCTCAGCTTATCGATCTCATTCTACATAATGAATACCCCCAAATAGCCGAAGAGATGATCTTTATAGCAGGAGAAAGAGTGCTTACCGACCCAAGCGCCATTCCCTACAGCTTGGGACGAAACCTTCTTTGCATCTACTCGAAAAAATATGTCGACCACCCCCCTGAAAAAATGGCTGAAAAAAAGGCTCATAACGCCCGCACTATGATGTTAATGGGAGAGCTCTTATCTGACGGCGGCAAGGCAATCTATGTCGCTCCCAGCGGCGGTCGTGATAGAA
>JAJFML010000005.1 GCA_021772195.1 Chlamydiota bacterium
CGAACGTGACCGTCTTTCAGGCAGCGCAGTTGGCAGCTGTGGCCTCCTCTCTCTCAGGACAAGGACCTGACATCTTCGAATTCACCCGAAAAACACTCGGCCTCGATAGATTCCGCGTCGTACATACACCCTCATCAGGAGAACAAGGAACTAGGGGTACAGCTCTCCAAGTCGGAAAATACCTCATGCGCGGCCTTCTCGTCTCCGTTAGTCATGGAGCGGATGCCTCTTCCGGAAATGTCTCTATCGAAATTGACCTTAAAAAGGGCTTTATCTTCCAAGCTGAGACGATTCAACAACAGGCCCAAGGAAAATTCACCCTCAAATGGAACTACAACTATTGAACACAGAACTTATGAATTTTCCCTAGATTTTCATAACGTGGCACGATCAAATCAAATATTTTATTCGCAGATATTACAAGCATCCATTTTTTAATAGCTATTCTATCAACTAAGCTGAGAAGGTTCATCACTCGCTCTGTTGTTAAAGATCCATTATCTTTTGCTCGTATCATGACAGCTATTGATGTTGAAGATAAAATAGATGAAAGATCAACTATATTGGCCGGAAAGGGTGTTACTCTCACCCTCAATTTATTACTTAACGCTCTCGCTTCCCTCTCAACAGTCCCTGGTTTTTGAAAATGTAACATCCAAACTTCTTGAGGTGAAGGAGACTTGCCGAAATAACCGCAACTTAAAACGCGGATAAATGCTCGCATTACTCTTTGAATAACATCTACAATTTTTTCAGCACATTTTTTTACACCATGAAAGACAGAAGATAGGACGGAATTACAATCCACACAACTAACCATAAACAACCTCATTGAATAGATTTCGAAACATTATACACTAAAAAATAAAATACTCTATGATGATTCTTTACAGTTGGGGAAAAAGCCTTTTCCTAATAGAATGTTATCTAAAAAATGGAATAAGCAGGATGACAGACGTAAGTTATACTGGGACAGCTATCAAATACATGGTGTATGGAAGAGTGGAAAACTTAGATCGTATAGCTAAACATAAAGAAGACATGGATGGCTCACTTACAATAAGGTATGATCTTGCAGGAATTGCAAAGCGATTAATTTACTCAAGAAATGTAATATATATTGGAGTGGCCCTTGTAGCTATTAAGACCTTGGGTATAACTTTCGCCTCTCTGTCTGTTGCTGCAAAACTTGGCTCTCTTCTCATTGCAGGCGGCACTTTTACTTATCTTCATACAATTCAAAGGTTAGTTCCCTATCTAATCGCTTCAAATGAAGAACTCAGAGCCTAAATTAGCTGTAAGAGAAAAAAACACACATAATTTTTATTTTTTTTATTCTTCTAAGAGCTTCTCTTGAAGGGATTAAAAAAATGATTAAACAGACTCTAAAAATGATTCCCTAGCCGAATAAAACACTACTTACTATGATATTAGTCAATAGCCGTAGCTATTTTTGAATTAAAAGAGGAAGTAAATCATGTTCACATCAGAACAAGTCCAAGAAGCTCGTAGAGTCCACATCTCAGCTTTAGAAGAACTGGAAGAGAAAGATGAGTTTGGGCACGAGGAGATCGATGAGCTTGGCAGAAGAGCTATAGAGGGAATCGAGGCTCCAGCTGCAGGATCCCCATTTTTTGAGACAGTTTCAAATCTAAATATCACTGAACCTCACCCACATTCGCAGGGAGTAGCTAGCGCTGCCAAAAAAATAGTTTTAGATCCAAGACCCGAGATGGAATTAATGGATCTCTATACTAAGTGGGACGCAAATACCCATAAGAAGGGAAAAGAAGCTCTTCAAGAGGGCCAAGACTACTATAAAAAACTAGAACACCTAAAAAATATTTGGCAGAAAATCCAAGGAATGTTGGATGATCTTCCTGAAGAATATACCTTTCCGATTGAGATTGAAGAAGCATTTCAAGTAGCTGAAGAGATGGGGCTTGTAGAGGAGGGAAAGAGAACCTTCTCCAAGAAAGATCTTAAAGTTCTAAATGCGACTATCAATGCCGAGATGGAAATCCTCCCCCAAAAAGCGAATATCGCATTTGGTAGGGTGACAAAACTACTCGATCTTTCAAATCTCGTTTTGAAAGTGGTGGGTGAAGCTTTAAAAGACAATAAATCATTAATCGAGCGTATCAATGGAAGAGCAAGAGCTGGGTAACAGTATAGGTTCATTTATCGAAGCTCTCAAAAAAGAGGGCTCGGTTCAAGAAGAGTTAAGAGACCACCAAGATTCCTATGATGAGCTCTATTCGCAAGGCTACCATTTTTATGAAAATGGCCATTATGACAAGGCACTTCTAGCTTTTCACAAGCTAGTTTTATCACATCCCATGGAAGGCAAGTATTGGTTTGGGCTCGCATCTACCTTACTTCAGCAGAAAAATTATGAAAGAGCACTTCATGCGTGGAGCATTGCAGCACTGATCGATTATGAAAATCCGCTCCCCCATTTTCACGCAGCAGAGTGCCTCTTTTCGCTCAAATTGATCGATGAAGGAATGCTCGCACTAAAAGAAGCTAAAAAAAGGTCTCCAAAAGAGGATCTTTCAAATAAAATTGAAGCTTTAGAAGAGGTTTGGAGCAAAGCATGACATCTAACGTTCGAGTTCTATCAAAATCTACAAAAGATGCAGGCGATGCTAGCCACGTTCTCTATCCTGAGCTGGGGCCAAATGCAAGAGGCGTAGAAATCATTGCTCCTGGTGCAATCCTCTATCCAAAGAATCCACCT
>JAJFML010000041.1 GCA_021772195.1 Chlamydiota bacterium
CGTCAAAAATGCTTTTTTCATTCTTTTGGCGGCTCCGGAGCCTCTGGTACAATAACGCCACATGAGACGATATATTTAATGGCATCTTCTGTCCTCATTTCAAGGTAGATGAGATCTTCCTTCTTAAACATGAGCAGAAAGCCCGTTGTGGGGTTTGGAGTTGTAGGAACAAAGACGGAAACAAGTTCAGATCCTTTAGCTTTTTCACAAGTTTTGGGGGACTCTCTTGAAACTAGACCAAGCGAGTAAGTTTCCTTGTTTGGGAAGGGTGCCATAACAACTTGTTTGAACGAATTCTTATCAGCAGAAAAGAGAGTCTGAATAATATCTTGTGTTGTCTTATATACCTTATTAACAAGAGGTATTTTGTGAAGTATCTTGTCTGAAAAATTTAGTATGGAACGGAAGAAAAACCAC
Source organism: Chlamydiota bacterium (assembly GCA_021772195.1). Lineage (GTDB taxonomy): Bacteria > Chlamydiota > Chlamydiia > Chlamydiales > SM23-39 > JAJFML01. The sequence goes on from JAJFML010000041.1 coordinate 418, forward strand.
CTGGTTACAAGTCCCAGTAGGATGGTAAAACCGGCGATACCCATTAAGATAATTATTTGCGCTGCATAGCGAACAGCTTGGCTTCCCGTGTGAAATCCAATGGATGGAAGAAAATTTGTGACGATGCCAGTAAAAGGCTTAGTCAAAAAATTTAGCACGAAGATGACGACCGCAATGGTTACTGCCAAAGGGAGTAATATCGCAAGACCTGTTAGAAAGTACTTTTTCATATCTCTCTATTGTTTGCTTTTTTCATAAATTTTGCAACCTAGATCTTTGTAGTTTTCAATAATTTTCTTGTCGCGTGCAATTGAATGTTTGAATTTGTGTTTAGTTGTTGTTTGGGTTATAATCTTTTCCTAATTATGTCTATTATATCCAACCCACATGGTTTCTTTTTCCATTCTATCTCCAAATTTCTGACAGAAGATGAGTTTGTTCAGTTAAGAGAAGTTAATCAAGCTTATCAAGATGGGGTTTTTAGATGCATTAAAGAGCTGCAACTCTCTAAAGTTTCCTCTATAGCTAGAATCATCATTTTTAAAATAGCTAAGTCATTCATTGGCAATCAAGAGCAAAGAGAGCGTCTTTTCCTAAGAATGTTAGAACCAATCAAAGAAAGTAATAATTTAAGAGAATTATTCATTTGGCTGGGTATTTTTAGAGATAGGATGACCAGTTTGATAGATTTTTTAGACGTCTCTATCCCCCATAAAGCGATTCTTACTTCAAGTCTAACTTCGCAAACAGTGCCCAAAAGGTTTCATCATCTTTCCAGGAAATGGAGCAGTGAAGTCTTAGCAGATTTTAGAAGGAATCATCAGGCCTATTATGAGCAATATCATGTAATTCCGAGGATGGGTGAAGACGTAGATGAAATTGAGAGGATGGAGGCTATCTACTATGCCATTGTTCTCACATCTGTAACATATAAGGGGCATATGCTCAAATTTGCAAAGCATCTTCAAAGAAATCGATCTGTAGTACAAGCTTCTGTAAAAAATAATGGAAGAGCGATTACGTACGCTCATCCAGATTTTAGAAAAGATGAAGAGATTGCACTCGATGCATTAGCTCAATGTAGCTTAGCGTATTACGATATCGATGAAGAATTTAAAAATGATCATGCATTCCTGCTCAAAGCGATTAAAAGAAACTCACATGTTTTTCTTTTAAGAGAAGATTTAGTGCGAACTGAAGAGTTTGTAACTCGAATGATTTCTGAAAATCCCAAATTAATCATCTTTATGAATCATTTTATTCGAGACTCTCAAACTCTTCAAAGACTAATTAACATTGCAAATATTAAAAATCCTAAAGTATTTGAAGAGCTCGATTTTGCTAGAGAAGATTCAAGGTATATGCTTTGTGCAGCAAGTATTGATGTTGAGCTGTTGAAATATGCAAGCTGTGATCTCTTAGATAATTATCAATTTATCAAATCTGCTATGCGCATAAATCCTCGGGCGCGCATTTTTGCAAGCAGGCGCCTTTTCAAACACCCTCTTATTCGTATAATAAGCTGTTTTTCCAGGTGTTCTTGTAAATCCAGAAGAGTTCACCCTGAATAGATCAGTTAAAATGACACAGGTGGTTTTATTAACTCGGGATTGTCTTAATTCTTCTAACAATTTCACGGAAGAACTCTTTTGACCAGATATCAATCTGAGAAGAATCCTTGATAAAGTTGATGATATCCTTTTTTGCAGACTCGATGTCTAGACTATCAATTTTTTTATCAAAGAGCTCGATTATATCCTCCCTGTTTAACTTCTTTTTTTTTTTCCAGTAGCCGCTTTGACGCATTCTCTCTTCTAGGTAATGTATATTTAATGCTGTGTTTCTAGAGATAAACCAGACGAAATCATACCAATCTCTTCCTTTTACCCTACCCTTCCATTCTCTACAAAGAGTTGCAAGCGCCTTGCCAGCAAATAGGTCTTCTAGTCGAAGGGTATTTACCGAAAAAGGATAGGGGAGAAGTAGAAGGGCTGCCTCAGTTGTAGCTCCATCAGGAGGTGGATTAGTATCGACCTCAAAGCGGATTTTCATGATTTCGTCGGGGTGCACTCTTCTATCAATTCCATCAGGTAGACCTACTAGAAGAAGGTGCTGAATGGTGTTGGTTTTGATGAAGGCGGAATCAATGGGACTCTGTCTTACTTTTGCTTTTTTTTCCACTTTTGCTGTAAAGCCTAAGCTTTGGAGCTCTAGTTGAACAGCCTTTTCATACTTTGATAGATCAAAGTCTGGATTGGGTACTAATAGGGTAAAATCTAGGTCTTCAGAAAATCTGTCTAATTTATGAAGAATTCTTAGAGCTGTACCTCCATAAATAGCTGCCTTTTCAAAAAATTTTGCTCTCCATAAACCAAGAAGAGCAATCTCTTGCACAACCTCTTTAAGGGCATTTTTATAATCGAGTAAACTGTTTAGCTCATATCTCTTTAACATTTGAAGCAGGGCTTCGGGAGCTTTTATTTTTTTAGTATTTTCCATAATAGAGTGACATTTTTGTTTTGGTATAAGTTTGCTATTTCTTGGGTGAGCTGTAGATTAAATTGGAACAGGTCCTCTCTGTCTATTCGCATTCCTTCAATAAGATATTCGAGGAGATCTTCCTTATTCTGAAATGGCTTCAGTTTAGCAATGAAATCCGCAAGGGCTTTTTCTTTCGTAGCTAGGAAAAAGTGCGTCCATTCATCGATCTCTTCCCACTTAATTCCAGCGTGAAATACTGTCGGTGGAATATATTGGTAGGAGAATTCTCCAACAGTAGTTTTGAAGTTTTTGATTCTTTTGGAGGTAGCAGAGGTGACTTTTGTAACAGCTTCAGGAATTAAATTATGATAAGAGAGAGCATATTCATAGGAAATGTAAGAAGGTCCGTAAATTAGGTTGGCTAGAACCTCTAATGAATAAGGTCTTTTTCGAAGATCTTCACCAAAAATGTATAAACCTTTTTTTACCCTCACTAACTCTTTATTTTTAAGGAGTTTGGTTAGCTTGCTTCTTGGGTTTTTGTAATTAGATAGGCAGCTCATGACAAAAGGATAGTCAATTTCTTCCGTCAGCGCCCTTTTTCGCATGATCTTGGTAATATCCATAGAGATCTCCAGTATGTCTTCATTGTATAGACATACTGGTTTTTTATCAAAAACTAGTATGTATCCGGATTGTATACATACTGGTTATTTCGATCTTTTCTTTTTAGACTTTCGTTTTCGCTTTTTCTTGGGGTTTTGGGAAATGAGAGAAAATTTGGCCTCTTGATAGACGAGGTCGATCTCTGAGATTGTGACTTCGAGAGAGTCTCCAAAAGCAAAGCTCAGTCCAGTATGTTCACCGCGCATTTTCGATGTGGCAGGGTCAAATACGTAGTAATCATCCCCGATCTCAGATACGTGAGCAGAGCCTTCAACAAAAAAATCGATCACTTCAAAGAAGATTGCAAAGGGTTTTACTTTTGTAACGGATGCATGATAGATTTTTCCCGGATCTTTTTCGTACTCTTTTTTCATGAGGCGGAGCTTTTTCAGCTGGATGACAGAGCCTTCCGCTTTCATTGATTTGCGCTCACAATCGGAGATATCGCCAGCTATTTTGGCAACATCGAGATCATCAGGAGAGAGGTTGAAGAGTAGACGGTGAATGATGAGATCGGCATATCTGCGGATGGGGCTTGTAAAGTGGGTATAGTGGTCTAGTCGAAGTCCGTAATGGCCCACATTTTCAGGGGAGTACATGGCGAGTTTCATACTGCGGATGAAGCTGACAGATAGGCGGTGAAAATGGGGCGAGCCTTTTGCATTTTGAAAGAGCTTTTGGATATCGGTATTTTCGGGCTTTTGAGGGAGAAAAAAGCCGAGCGTTCTAGCGAGTGCAAAAAAGTCTTCAAAGTTTTCTTCCTTGGGCTCTTCATGAATGCGGTAGATTAATTTTTTGTCTTTTTTTGAGAGATGAATCGCTACCAGCTCATTTGCTTTAAGCATATATTCTTCTACAAGCTGATGAGAGATGTCATATTCAATGAGATCGATCCTGAGGGGATTTCCCTGATTGTCTACTACAATTTTAGCTTCAGGAAGCGAAAAATCAATGCTGCCGCGATCAAAGCGCTGTTTCTTGAGAATGAGCGCGAGCTTTACCATCAGATCTAATTGCTCTTTAAAGGGGCTCTTTTCTCTGCCCTCGATAATTTCAAAGGCTTCTTGGTAGCTGAAGCGTCTCTTATTTATGATGGCGGAACGGACTATTTTATGATGCAGGAGCTTTCCATCGGGAGCAAATTTCATGACAATAGAGACAGCAAGACGCGCTACATCAGGTTTTAGACTGCAGAGCCCGTTTGAGAGATATTCGGGAAGCATCGGGATGCACTTTCCAGGAAAATAGGTCGAGTTAGAGCGTTTGATCGCTTCATAGTCCAGGTGTGATTTGGGAGTCACATAATGAGAGACATCTGCAATATGGACACCGAGATCGAAATTGCCTTTTTCATCGAGTGTAAGAGAGATAGCATCGTCAAAATCTTTTGCAGTGTCGGGATCGATTGTGATGGTGTTTAAATGAGTAAAATCTTCTCTATCTTTTAGTTCTTGAAGGTTAACTTCAGGACTGAATTTTTTAGCTTCTTCCAGGACATCTTTGGGGAACTCTCT
>JAJFML010000042.1 GCA_021772195.1 Chlamydiota bacterium
ACCGCCCGCTTAGAAGGCGGGTGCTCTATCCGATTGAGCTATCAGTCCTAAAAAGGTTACGTAAATATATGTACAAGATTAAACTCATGAGGAGAAAAATTCAAGAGGTTGTTCTATGGCTCTAAAAATAGTTGTCTTTGGAATCAGTGGAAAAATGGGCGAAATAGTTAAAAAACTAGCTCATGAGGATCCCCAATTTGAGCTTTTGGGCGGTTTTAACCAAAATTCAAGCGATTTCACTCTTTTAGAAAAAGCCGATGTAGCGATTGATTTTTCTCTTCCTGAGGCTTTTCAAAAAAACCTCTTAGCTGCAAAAAAACATTCCACTCCCCTTGTAATCGGCACAACAGGCCTCTTGCAAAGTGACCACGATTTACTCCATAAGGTAAGTCATGATATCCCTCTCTTTCAAGCAGCTAATTTCAGTCTCGGAATGGCTCTTTTAAAAAATCTTTCCCAAAAAGCGTATAAAATGTTTCCTAACTCAAACGCGAGCATTACTGATAAGCACCATGTTCAGAAAAAAGATTCTCCCAGCGGCTCTGCACTTGAGCTAAAAGAGTGCGTTCCTCATGCCACTATTTCCTCCATTCGTAAGGGAGAAGAAATTGGAGAACACCAAGTGTTTTTTGAACTTCCAGAAGAGCGCATAAAACTCTCTCATACAGCACTATCTAGAGATGTCTTTGCAAAGGGTGCTTTAAGGGCAGCTGTTTTCCTTGAGGGCAAAGAGCCTAGTCTTTATTCTATGAAAGATCTATTGGAGCACATGTTATGCACATAAAAGATTTTACAATTTCTGAGGGCGCCCCTCTCACTATTATTACCGGTCCCTGTGTAATCGAGAGCGAAGACCACATCCTAAAATGTGCCGAATATTTAAAAAAACTGCTATCTAAATACCCCTTCTCTTTCATCTTTAAGGCGAGCTTTGACAAGGCAAATCGTTCCAGTATTCAATCCTACCGCGGAGTGGGTTTAGATAAAGGCCTAAGAATCTTACAGAGAGTGAAAGAGGAACTAGACCTCCCCGTGACTTCTGATATCCACCTGCCAGATGAGGCTGAAGCTTCGAAAGATGTGCTTGATCTCATTCAAATTCCCGCTTTTCTCTGCAGACAAACAGATCTATTAGTGGCCGCTGCAAAAACGGGTCTCCCCATCAATGTCAAAAAGGGACAATTTGTCTCTCCTTGGGATATGAAACACGTCATTGAAAAAATTCAGGACTCTGGCAATAACCAAATCATGCTCACCGATCGCGGCACCTCTTTTGGCTACAACAATCTAGTGAGTGACATGAGAGCTATCCCTGTGATGAAGAAGATGGGAGTTCCCGTCTGTTTTGATGCCTCTCATTCTGTGCAACTGCCAGGCGGTTTAGGCGAAATTTCAGGCGGACAAAGAGAATTTATCCCTACGCTATCAAAGGCTGCTATTGCAGCTGGTGCAAACGCTCTTTTTATCGAATCTCACCCCGAGCCAGAAAAAGCTCTTAGCGACTCTGCAAGCCAAATGCCATTTGACGCATTTGAAACACTTTTAAATGAACTTGTACCCATTTACGAGGCATGTACAAAAAAGCCATTCGCATCAGCTTCATCCTGCTGATTCTAACTCTCTCTTTGGTCTTTTTAAACCTTTTCATCCCTCGAGAAAAGGATCTTTTGACCTATCAAAAAATGCATAAAAAACAGCTCAAAAAAAGAGCTGAGAGCACCATCGACAACTTTCAACAAAGAAGAGAAAACGTACAAAAAGATATCTGGAAAGAAAATACTCACTTTCATATCGAGAGCAAAACTTCCGATCTTTTTTTAACTTCTGAGAAAAACAAGATCGATCTCAAAGAGCACTTGTCGGAGCTCTCCTCTTGGATGGAGAAAAAAGATGAGGATAAAAGGACATTTACAGCAGACTTCGGCACATACTCTCTTTTGCATCAAAAGTTGGAAGCCGAAAAAGTTGATTTTCAATTTGAGAATGAACAAAAAGAAAAAACCCTACATTTTACTTCCGACTCTCTTCTTTGGAATAAAGAGAACGATCAACTTGAATTCAATGGAAAAGCGCAGTTGAATAGCCAAAATTTTGAGCTCACCTCAGAAAAGATCACCTATCAAAAATCGAAAGAGCTCTTGAAAGCCGAAGGGTCCTCTTTTTTAAAGCTCTTTGACAGCAATGACTCGCTCTATGTTCTTGGAACGATTGATATGGATGAAGAAAACATCCAAGCAAAAGCTACAGCTGGCTTTATCATCTGGGAAAATGAACAGATAGAGCTTCATGCAAAAGAGGTTGTAGCCCCCTATTTAAAGCAGGGAGGTCACATCAAATTAGAGCATGTAGATGTCACAGAAGAGGTGCGTATGATCATAAAAAACAATCAAAAACCTCTATGTTTTGGAATTGCAGAAAAAGTCTCTTACGATCCGATAAAAAAAGAAGCTCTCCTGACATCAGAAAACTCACATGTCCTCTTCTGGCAAAAAGATGGAACCGAGATGAGTGCAGAGAAACTTCTTATAAACCACCAAAATGAGGTGAAAGGAGTTGGAGATGTCCACTTTTCTTTTAGTGAAGATGAGAGTAACCTTTTTAATAAAACCTTCTCAGAGTACTTGAAAATCAAATGAAACCCATTTTAGAAGTTAAAAATCTTGTCAAATCCTACTCAGGGAAAAATGTTGTAAATGGCCTCTCTTTCTACGTAAACCCTGGCGAAGTAGTAGGCCTTTTAGGACCAAATGGTGCCGGAAAGACCACCTCTTTTTACATGACAATTGGCCTCATTCATGCAGACGCAGGAGAGGTCTTTATCAATGGCACACCTGCTAGCGATCTCCCTATTCAAAAGCGGGCAAAAATGGGACTAGGCTATCTTGCACAAGAACCCTCCGTCTTCAGACAACTCTCCGTAGAACAAAACATCCTATGCATCTTAGAGACGCTGCCCCTTTCAAAAAAAGAGATGCAAAAAAGATTAAAAGAGCTTCTCGATGAGCTGAATTTAACGCCACTTGCAAAGAAAAAAGCATCTGCTCTATCTGGCGGAGAGAGAAGAAGGCTTGAGATCACACGCTCACTTGTCACAAATCCCTCTCTTCTTCTTCTCGACGAACCATTTGCCAACATCGATCCCATCGCTGTACAAGACATGAAGAGCCTAATCAGGCATTTAAAGAAAAAAAATATCAGCGTGCTCATTACCGATCATAATGCTCGGGAAATTTTTTCTATCGTTGATCGAAGCTACCTCATCCAAGAAGGCAAGGTCTTCCTCTCTGGAAAGACAGAAGACCTTGTTAACAATGAAGAAGCAAGAAACTCTTACTTTGGACAAGATTTCCGCTTATGAATAAACAAAAACCATCTTATGAAGCGGCTCAAGAATAACTATTTCTCTAGTTTCTTTGCAGTTCTTACGACATAGATAAGGTAGATAGACAGAATTGCTGCAAAAAAGCACCATACAGAAGTAAAAGCATAACTATATAATAGGTAAGAAATAACTACAGCACAGAGCAAGAGAATACCAAAAAAAATAATTTTTCGCTCTTTAGAAAGAAAAACCGGCAAAAATGCTAGTAAGCAATACATGATCCGCAATAAATTTGCAGGAAAAAGCTCTTTAGCATCATAGCTAATAGAACTATACGAAATTACAACAGTAAAAAGGTCGGGGTATACAAATACAGGTATATATATTATCAAACCAACAACAAGCGACAATAACATAAGAATTTTTAAAACACCTAAATAATTATTGTTTTTATATTCAGGTGAACTATGTAATAAATACACCATAAAATTACTCCAAAAAGGCCAAAACAACCAGGCAAAGAAGAGAAATCCATAAGAAAAAAAATTTGTAATCATTGGGTGATCATTCTTTATTGACAACCAAACCACCCCTTCAAAAAACTGTTGTATCCCAAACAGGAGCGGAAGAAGAGCAAAACCTAAATAAAATTTATTCCTTTTTTTTGCCTCTACGACTGCATATGTTCCTAAAACAACTAAAACGATACTTGCAGAAAAACTAGCTGGCGCAGAAAAGCACATATAATCACATCCTGTTTATTTTCAAAAAACAACAAATACACTTTTTAAACAATTTTTTTTTCGTCTGATTATTTTTTTAACAGATATTAGAAGCTGAGTTGCCCGCGCAAAGATAGGACATCTGCTTTATCTGCTGGCAAGAGAAGGAGGCTTGAGATCTTGCTGCTTCTTCTCGACGAACCGTTTGCCAACATCGATCCCATCGCTGTACAAGACCTGAAGAGCCTGATCCGGCATTTAAAGAAAAAAAATATCAGCGTGCTCATTACCGATCATAATGCTCGGGAAATATTTTCTATCGTTGATCGAAGCTACCTCATCCAAGAAGACAAAGTTTTTCTCTCCGGCAAGACAGAAGACCTCATCAATAATGAAGAGGCCAGATGCTCCTATTTTGGCCAAGACTTCCGCTTATGAACGGCTAAAACAGTGCTTAATCAAAAGAGTGACCCTTTGACAGCAGCTTAGTTGATGTCTCTTAAGCTTTCTCACTTCCATATGAATAGGGCCGTGAAGTGTACGTTCAATTCTGCTCGGCTGCACATCATCTTCTTTTACCTCTTCATCTGCATCAATTCCCTCTCGAACACCTAACTCTTCGCGGAGCACTTTCCTCGCAAAATTATTTCTCAATGCACTATGGGAAGCCTCGGCTTTCATTTCTACTCCGCCCATAAAAGCTGCCACACCGTGTTCTCCTACCCACTTGGCAGGTGGCAGTTCTCGATTGATACTGGCTCTAGCTACCTCCTCAACCTTCTCTCTTATGACTCGATCGGAAGGTCTTGGCATAGCTTTTCCAAAAGAATGCTGAAAATAGTAAGATAAAATCCGAGTATACACCATGCCCATGCGCTGATGGGAATCTCCACTTGATACAGATACATCCGGTGAACAAACAGCATCTTGTCTCACTCGAAACATAGCTGCCTGAATGAGAGGAAAGCAAACATTCATAGCGATCTCTTTTCTAGGATCTTTTCTAAAGCGCTCTATTGCCTCTTCAAACATTAGCGGCGCATGCAACTCATCTCTATGTGAAAGCAAAAATTCTAATCGGTTTCTAGCATCCTTCCAGATCGCACCAATAACATCCAAATAATCACCTTCTCTCAGCAATTGGACATAATGATCTCTATTTGCAGCTGAAAGACAGTTATTTCGATGTTTATCTTTCTCGGTTTGGAGGGTCTCAGGATTAAACTGCTTTCTACAAAAGTTAACCACTGAACGCGGATTGCTAAAACTAAATATTGTCATAACTGCTCCTAATAAATTTTAAAATCCTAAAAGAATAGCAAAAAAATACAATAAACTTCCATTATTATTAAACTCTACTTTTGAATGACAAATGTTTATTTTATAAGAGAAATAGAAGAATTAAGAAGTTGATTAACAGCCTGGAAGACACGGTCCTCTTCTAGCGTATGGAGACAATCGGCCATCTTACTACCACCGCAACCATCCATGTAGCAAGGTCTGCAAGGAAAATCTTTTGTGAGAACTCTAGCATAAGGATTCCTCCATGGTCCCCAAGTAATGTCAGATGTGGGACCAAATAATGCGACTACCTTAGCTTTTAAAGCATTTGCAATATGGAAAGAGACAGAATCGACACATAACATGGCACTCGAATGGTCAATAAGCGCACCTAACTCTTTCAGATTAACCGCTCCTGACAAATTAAGGAGGTTATTTCCATCTAAACCGCTCACAATCTCATCTACCATCTCTTTTTCGAACACATCTTTTCCTGATACGATGACAACTCTTTCCTCTTCATTTAAAAGCCTTTTGAGCAGGAAGTGCATCTTCTTTGCAGGCCAGCACTTAAAACGCCACCTAGATGTGGGATGAATGAGAATATAGCGCCCTATTACCGGCCATTTACGAGAGAGCAGATCCAAGACATTCTTTTCAGCAGAGTTTGGGATATGAAATGTAAGGTCACGCTCATCTTCCTCAGGGAAAATACCAATTCTTCTAAGAGGATCAAGACTGCGCTCGACGGTATGCCGGTTGCCATGACAGACTTTCGTTAGATGTGTGTAAAACTTTCTCTTTTTCTTATCTGTGTCAAAGCCCACACGCACCCTTGCACTTGTAACTTTCGAAGCGATTGTCCCCCTATCCCCTTCTGTCAGATTGATAACCAAATCATACTTCTTCTTTCGAAGCTGGGAGAGAATTTTTGCCTCTTTTGCCATTTTCAAGAAAAAACCTTGTCTCTTCCACTCTCTATCATACAAGATCAGATTTGAAATACCTGGGTGCCCCTCCAACATGGGAGCCGCTTCTTTATAGATATAGGCATCGATTTCAGCGCCCTCAAATCTTTTTTTGAGCGCACTTACAACGGGCGTGGTAAGAAGTACATCTCCTAAGTGACGCAACTTAATGACAAGTATTTTTTTGATCCCCTCGAGTCGGGGATAATCTCCATAGCTCATAATGATTAAATTCTACGAGATTTTTATTAATTATGCATATATAATCAGTAGAAAATTTGGAGAAAAATAATGGAACAAACTTTATCTATCATTAAACCTGACGCTGTTTCAAAAGACGTGATTGGAAAAATCATCACAAAATTTGAAGATGAAGGTCTAAAAATTGTCGCATCAAAAATGATTCATCTATCTACAGCAGAGGCTCAAGGCTTCTACGCAGTACATAAAGAGCGCCTTTTCTTTGGTGAACTTGTAGACTTTATGTGCTCAGGACCTGTTATAGTTATGGTTCTAGAGGGCGAAAATGCAATCTCAGAGAACAGAAGAATCATGGGTGATACTGATCCTAAAAAAGCTGCCGCTAACACGATCCGCGCAGACTATGGAACGGATATTGGATCAAACGCGGTTCACGGCTCAGACAGTCCAGATACAGCAAAAACAGAAATCGCTTTCTTCTTCAAAAGAGAAGAGATCTGCCCGCGTAAAGATCAAGCATCCTCTCAAATCTAATTGGATACGTGAAATAGATGGCAGCTCCTATTAACTCAGCGGTAGACTTACATCCACTTGCGCTTCAAGAGAAGTTTTCAGACAATGTCCTAAAACAATCTCTTGAAGTGCAAAAATATGAGATGAGGATTTTCCCTCTTATAAACTTAGTACATCGATCAAGAGCTATTGAATACTTGCATCGGCATTCACTTTATCTTTCTAGAGAAACTCTTAAAGTATGCATTTTAGCTAATTTCAAATTAAGTGAAACAAAATAGCTGATCTCGAACTGGTTAAGGGTTTTCGAAAAAGAACGAAGTTACTGCTTCTCAATCAGAAGAGTAACAGGACCATCATTGACAAGGTGAACCCGCATATCCGCTCCAAACTGCCCTACCTCTACCCTCTCACACTTCTTTTTTACTTCTTGAATAAATAACTCATAAAGTTTTTCTGATTTTTCTGGCTTCATAGCATCTACAAAAGAGGGCCTTCTTCCCTTCTCACAGTTTCCATAAAGCGTAAACTGCGAGACGATCAAAATTTCTCCACCCACATCTAATAGAGAGAGGTTCATCTTATCCTCATCATCTGAAAAGATGCGTAAGTTACATACTTTATCTGCAAGCCAAACTGCGCTATTATCAACATCTCCTTCTTTTGCTCCAAAAAAAACAAGGAGACCTCGGTCAATTTTCCCGATAGTCTTATCTTGCACATCCACATGCGCACTTTTCACTCTTTGAACTAACAGTCTCATTTAAATCTAAACCTTCACTCCGTCTTCCATTAGAATTGCAAAAGGATTTGGCGTTGTAAATTTACTGACAAACTCTTTAGGAGGCGCCTTTTCGTGAGACCTTTCAGTCTCTCCAGGATCCTCTTTACTCTCCGGCATATTAACCTCATTTTGAGAAGCTTTCCAATTAAAAAATGGATGGCTCAGCGCCTCTTCTGCACTCAGCCTTTCTTCGGGATCAAATTCAAGTAGCCCTTGAAGAAGATCTTTTAAGAGAGAAACTAAGTCTTTAGGATCACCTCTGAATTTAGCTATTTGATCGAAACCATCTAAAAACTTTAAAGGAGCTTTACTTCTCGAACACCTTGAAAAGAGCACTCTTTACTCTTTGTACTAATAATCTCATATTAAATTAAACTCGGTTTTTCTCATCCATTAGAGGTGCAAAAGGATTTAGCGTTGCAAATTTACTAACGAACTCACAAAGTAAAGGCTCAACTTGCTCAAGAGGAGCTTCCTTGCATTCTTCTTTTTCCACCTTTGCTTCGAGTTCGATTTCAAAGAAAGGGTGTTTTAGGGCCTCTTCAGCACTTAATCTTTTTTCGGGATCAAACTCAAGAAGACCATTTAACAAATCTATCCAAAGATTATACTCCCTATCCTTATCTTGGAAAAACTCCTTTGAATTTAACATTCTTTCTGCAAAGGTCTTGGGCTTATTTATACGATTATTCTCATCAATTGGTCGTAGAAATCTTTGTTGTGTGCTTTCATCTAAGCTGCAATAGAACAAAGCTTTTTCCATAAGACTTCGAGGAAACTTATCCTGTTCCATTACATCTAGGAAATGATAAAGGTGCTGAATATCAGTTAGACTTTGACTTTTCTGTTCATCTACAAGAAAAAGAGGGGACCCAGTATAGATTTCAAATAACACAGCCCCTAAGCTGAATAGATCCAATTTTCGAGTATAGGGCAATCCAAGAATAACTTCTGGCGCTCTGTACCACCTTGAGCAAATAAGAACCTCCTGGTTGACACTACCCACTCTTTGAGAAATTCCATAATCCAAAACATGCATATCTGTTATGTTAGTAGGCTTTAAATCGCAATGGATCACTCCAGCCTTATGGATTTCATCTAAACCGATTATCCAGCGATTAGAAAGCATTTTAAGACGAGCTAGTCGTGGAAATTTATTTGCCCGTAGATACTTAGTTAAGATATCTCTCCCAGACCTTTCCATACCAATTGCAACACGCATATCTCCAATAACTGCCCACTCAACTTTTGGAACAACGGAAATATTTCTATTTGAGAGATCGCATTGTATATAGGCTTCCTGAAGAGCACATTTAAAATGACCTAACTGATCCAGAACAGACTCGTGATATCTTTTAGGGCTCTGAAGTTTGACAACACCATTTGACGATCTACAGACAGTTCCATAAGTTCCTTTTCCTAAAAACACATCGCGATTAACGCCGTGTTCTTTCAAATGCCTGTCATATTTGGCATCGGTATCTACTGCCAAAATTTTTACTGAAGAAACTGCGGACATTTTATTACCGTGAAGAAAAAAGGAGACAGTATACCAAAACAATTGATTTTAGGGTTGCTAAAATCAATCTAAATCGTCATGAATGGCAAGCTGACTTTCTCTCTGCAAACTATCTCCCCAATTTTTAGCTTCTTGAGAGGAAACGACTTGCTCTTTTGAAACTTCATCAGAGGCTGCTTTTTCTTTACATTCCTCTTCAGAGCCTCTCGCTTCTTGCTTTGAGAAAAAGGGATGCTCTAACGCTTCTTTTGCACTCAGTCTTTTCTCTGGATCAAACTCTACTAGCCCCCTCAATAAATCCTTAAATAATTCAACTTGATGAGGGTTACTTCCTGATTTATCTCTTTTTGCATCAATAGCTTCATCAAAAGTTGGATAATTCGGTAATCTATGGTCAGGATGTAAAGGAATTAAAGTACTTTTTCCTGTTTTTTCATCAAAAAGTGCAGCTGTACTTTTCGATAAGAATTTTTCAGGAAGAGCCTTCCCCATAACAAGTTGCATTTGATGCAAATGGCGCATATTGTCAGCATATAGACCGTGCTCATCACCTACTCTAAATAGAGGTTGCCCCGTATAGAGCTCAAAAAAGAGTGCACCTAGGCTAAAAACATCTACCTTTGTATTGAACTCCGTACCAAAAATAATTTCAGGCGGCCGCCAGTACCTCGAACAAATCAATCTACCTGGAAAAGCATCCTTTTCATACATAGAAACACCCATATCCAAGAGATATCGATATGTCATATTTGCAGGCTTGATGTCACCATGGATAATTTTTAGGTCATGAATCTCACTAATTCCGCTTAGAAAATGGCTCATCATTTCCTGAATAGTAGATAAATCAGGCAGCTCTTGTTTTTTTATATATTGTGTATAGAGATTTGGGCCTGCATCTCGCATACCAATGGCCACTCTTAAATCTCCAACCACTATGAAATCAACAGGAGGTATTACTTTTACATCTCTTTTAGTTAATAATTTCAAAAAGTTAGCTTCTGCAGTAGCGGCTTTAAAATAGAGTCCCCTATCGCGATCTCTATTCCGCGGACTTTGGATTTTACAAACCATTCCCTCA
>JAJFML010000043.1 GCA_021772195.1 Chlamydiota bacterium
AAAAGGAACCAAATTATGAAAAAAACCATCTTCTTATTCCTCATTTGCTCTAGCGCACTCATGGCAGAGCCCAATAAAGTTGGAGTTGCCTCTAAAAACTCTGCCCAAACAGCTAACAATTGGAAAAATTGGGCTTTTGCAGGCGGCGCTGTGATTGTTGCACTCATAGGAATTTTAGCAGTTAGCTTTGATAGAGGAAATAATCCGACATCAACAGATACCCACTAATGCGTTATCTCGGAGTGATACTCCTTCTTTGTAGCTGCACATCCCCTTCTTACTGGAGCTATGATTTTACGCCAGATGATGGGTTGGGAGCGTGCTCCTCACGCATAGTTTACACAGTGCAAGATAGCTACTCAGGGCTTGAGCTCGAATTTCTAAGAGTCGGAGAGAAAATCTTCTCCTACCTAAAGATCCACAGCGGAACCCTAAAATGTACAGATGAAAAGAGAGTAAAAATTAACGTCCGAATTAAGAATCAAATAATCGAAGACGATGCCCACCTTCACTTAGGCGGACAAAAACTATCACTTAGGAAAGATCTCACAAGTCTAATACTTTTTTCTCTACAAGATGGGACAGATGTCACCATTCAAGTAGAGGGTTTTGAGACCACCTTTGAAAGTAGAAGCTTCCTTCCTCTCTACAAACGCTTTATTCAAGAAGAAGCCTTTCATTGGAAAGATCTATTTCCTCAAATCGAGGTTCCATTTTAAATAATTGTTTTGTTATAACCATTTTTAGCAGGAGAATCATATGAACCAACTAGATCAGCTAAAAAAAATGACCACTGTCGTAGCAGACACTGGTGACTTCGACTCAATTAAACAATTCAAACCGACAGATGCTACAACGAATCCCTCACTCATTTTAGCTGCATCCCAGCAAGAAGAATATAAGCATCTCATTGATGAGGCCATCTCTTTTGCTAAAACCAAAGATCCAGCTGATCAGCTTTCAGTTGCTATGGACAAGGTCTTTGTCAATTTTGGAACAGAGATTCTTAAAGTCGTGCCCGGTAGAGTCTCAACTGAAGTTGATGCTAGGCTATCCTATGATGTGGAAGGCAGCATCACGAAAGCAAAACATCTGATTGAATACTATGAAGCAGCAGGAATTGAAAAAGAGCGTGTCCTTATTAAGCTAGCTTCAACCTGGGAAGGCGCCATTGCTGCAAAAAAATTAGAAAAAGAGGGAATCCATTGCAATATGACCCTTCTGTTCTCTCTTCCTCAGGCAGTTATCTGTGCAGAAGCAGGTGCTACTCTTATCTCTCCCTTTGTAGGCAGAATTCTTGACTGGTATAAGAAAAATGAAAAACCAGAAGGCTATCCCTCTCACGAAGATCCAGGTGTCCTTTCAGTTGGAAAAATTTTCGCATACTACAAAAAATTCGGCTATTCCACAGTTGTTATGGGCGCATCTTTTAGAAATAGGGAAGAAATCCTAGAACTCGCTGGATGCGACTTTCTCACGATCTCACCAAAGCTTCTCGAAGAGCTTATGAGCTCTGAGGATCCCGTTGAAAGAAAGTTAGATCCCAAAAAGATAGACATCTCAATTGACAAAATGGAACTGGATGAAAAAACCTACCGATTCTTACTCAACGAAGATGCTATGGCAGTTGAAAAGCTTTCAGAAGGAATTAGAAAATTCAGTGCAGATATTAGAAAGCTAGAAGACCATCTAAAGACTAAGCTGGGCTGATTTCCAGCTTTTCTATGATGCGATCGGGATCTCCATTAACTGTTAAATGAGCCATCCTAGGATTACATTTTTGATCAACGCATGTAAGATAAAAAGTGAGATCTCTTAAACTAACTTCATTAGTAGAGCCTCTTAGATCATCTTCGATTTGAGAAATTAGACTTAAACTCTTAGACCTAAATATTTCGAAACTCTCTTTTGCATGTTGAAGACGATAGGCGTGTATATAGAGCTGAAAAAAGTGTTCGTTTACAGACTCAGCATTTAGTAGAAACCGCAAAGCAATTGTTCCAATATCATATTTAGAAAAACTCTCACTATCCTTTTCTAAAATCCTTTTTGCTCTTCTCTTTATGATAGGATAGAGCTCTTCATCACTCTCAAGAGTATCTTCTATTGAATAGATAGCAATTTCAGAGACCTCTCCTTTCTTAAATAGAGAAATAACAATCTTATAAGTTTTTATTGCCAACTGAGAGAGCACTTTTTCCTCTAGGCAAGAAAAGCCTTTTTCAAAATAGATTCCAATATGATCGGCTAAGGTTATTTCAGAAATAGTAGGAAGCAAAGCACACATTTACTCAGTTTCTCCTCTAAAAAGGGGCGCTAGCAATTGGAAAGAGACCACTTTTTCTTCAAAGGAGTGATCTTAATTCGACAATTCATTTTAGGTAACGTGGAAAGTCCATTTAGAATAATAGAAAACTTTTGAACCTTAGCTCTCTCACCTAACTGTTTAAATTCTTTAAACAGCCATTCAAGCATAAATTTCACTTCAATGAATCCAGTAGGATCGTAGGTAGACCTAACTTTAGATAGCGCAGTTTTTGCATAAAAGTCTTCAGGTGATGTGCAGGCAATTAGATCGTTCAAATATTTCCTTATTCTGGGAGAGATTTTATTAGAAGATTCCAAATACCATTTAGCCTGAGTCTGTAAAAGATTTAAAAGTCCTGCATCCTTTTTAGGCAGCTGAAATATATTATTTGTGCGTAATAGAAATGGGGTAGTTTCTTTTGAACCACTCTTCTGAACTTGAAAGGTCAATTTAAAAACGTAACTTGTTAGGTTGATTTTATTTTCAAGATGATAAGAAATACGATCAATCAATGAATAAGCTGACTGATAGCTAACTTCTAACGGTCGAAATATTGCCGTCATAAAAAGTACCCTTATATATAAAAAAACCGGACTAAACAGTGTTTAGTCCGGCATCTAATAAATTAGACAGTAGCAGGTTCCTCATCGAATGAGAACTCGAGCTCTTCCTCGTGTTCGCGGTCGATGTAGGACTTTACTTTTTTATGATACTGATAGCCAGTACCACCTGGGATAATATGTCCCATGATTTTATTGGCTTTAAAGTCAGTAAGATAGTCTGTCTTTCCTTCTGATGCAGCATCAGTTAGAACACGTGTTGTTTCCTGGAACGATGCAGCAGAGACAAAGGACTCGGTACCGAGTGACGCCTTGGTAA
This sequence comes from Chlamydiota bacterium, assembly GCA_021772195.1. GTDB lineage: Bacteria > Chlamydiota > Chlamydiia > Chlamydiales > SM23-39 > JAJFML01. The sequence continues at coordinate 3,188 of JAJFML010000043.1, forward strand.
TACCAAGGAGGACGGGTGCAGCTCCTGCTGGCTTACCGCCATCTGCAATTGTCTTGCTGTTAGTTTCATGGAAACGCTTCTTATCGACATCTTCTCCATAGAGGAAAGTCGTATCACCTGGGTCGGTGACGCGCACTTTCTGGAGCATCTGACGGATAATAATCTCGATGTGCTTATCATTAATATCCACACCTTGCAGACGATAGACTTCCTGTACTTGGTTCACGAGATACTTTTGAAGCTCGCGGATGCCGCAGACCTCTAAAATCTCTTGAGGTACAATTAGACCATCTGTTAACTGCTGGCCTTTAAAGACCATATCGCCTTTCTGAACGATTAAGTGCTTCGTTAGCGGGATAAGATGCTCTTCTTCCATACCAGAGACATCATCTCGAACAACTACGATACGCTTGTTCTTCTGAACGCCTTTGAAGTCGATAACACCGTCTAATTTTGCAATTTCTGCAGCATCTTTTGGTCTTCTCGCCTCTACTAGTTCAGCTACGCGCGGCAGACCGCCCGTAATATCCTTCGTCTTGATGGCACCTCGTGGAAGTTTAGCTAGGAACATACCCGCTTTAACCTGATGTCCCTCTTTCACTGTAATTACAGCGCTAGATGGAATTGCGTAGGTACCGACAAGCTCAGTGCATGCTTTATCTGTAAAGATAGAGATTTGCGGATGGAGCTCACCTCTATGCTGTTTTACAATTAGCTCAGTTTGACCTGTCTGCTTATTGACTTCGCGTTGAGTTGAAATCCCTTCAACAAGATCATCATATTTAACGTAACCAGGTCTCTCACAGATAATTGGGCTACTGTGCTGTTCCCACTCACCAAATTTAACGCCTTTTTTAACAAAAGAGCCATCTTCAAGGTGAATTTCGCAACCAAGCTCAACATTATGCGATTGAAGTGGTTCAATTGACTTAGTATCAAGTAGCTTCTTGTACTCTTCAATAGTTCTGCCCTCATCTTTTACGACATGGAGCATTCCATTCTTGTTGAGTGCAAGCCACTTACCTGCTTCATTTTGAACCACTCTAAGATCTGTGTAAATGAGAATACCAGCTTCACTAGCTACAAGTTCGGGGCTAGAGAAAGCAGCCGCAATACCACCCGTGTGGAAAGTACGCATTGTAAGCTGAGTTCCAGGCTCACCAATTGACTGAGCTGCGATAATACCAATGGCTTCTCCCAGACCTACAAGGTTGCCTGTAGCTAAGTTAAGACCATAACACTTCGAGCAAACGCCTCTTCTACTTTCACAAGTAAGAGCTGAGCGCATGCGGACAGACTCAATCCCTGCGTCATCAATTGCTTCTGCTTGTCGTCGAGAGAGCACATCACCAGCTTTAGCTAGTAGCTTGGTGCTATCACCAGGCTGATAGATAGGCTCTAGAACAGATCTTCCGAAGATACGATCTTTTAAAGGAAGAAGCTCTTCTTGACCTTGCTTAATCGAAGAGACTTCAATGCCGTTTAAGGTTCCACAATCATGGTTTGTAACGATAACATTTTGTGCCACGTCAACAAGTCTTCTTGTTAAGTATCCAGAATCCGCAGTTTTCAAAGCGGTATCGGCAAGACCTTTACGAGCTCCGTGAGTTGAGATAAAGTACTCAAGAACGGATAGGCCTTCGCGGAAGTTTGAAATAATCGGAGATTCTATAATCTCACCCGACGGCTTGGCCATCAGACCACGGAGAGCACCTAGCTGTTTAACCTGACTTCTGTTACCTCTAGCACCAGAATCCATCATGAGATAGAGCGAATTTAATTCGCCGTCTTTTGTTTTCTTCAGTTCAGCAAAAAGCTTTTCAGAGACAACTTCAGTAACCTCTGTCCAGATACTAATGATCTTAGATTTACGCTCACCATCTGTAATGATACCATCTTCATACTGCTTTTTGACTTTTTCCACACGTTTGTGTGCTTCATCAACCACTTTCTTTTTAGTATCAGGAATACAGACGTCAACAACACCCATAGAAAGCGATGCTTTTGTTGCATGAGAGAAACCAAGGTTTTTCATGTTATCAAGGAAATTAACTGTCGCCTCAAGGCCTACTCGCTTATTACATTCAGAAGCAAGTTCAGCTAACTTCTTCTTGCGAAGTGCATAGTTTTGAAAGCCCATTGCTTTAGGAACAATTGTATTGAAGATGACTCTACCAGGAGTTGTTTCAATAATTCCGCCATCAATAAGAACTTTAATTCTTTCGTGAATAAATAGCCCTCTACCCATGTCATCCTGACGCGTCTCTTTTTTAGAGTCTAACCAGTTGTAACTTTGACCTGCGCTAAGTGCAAGAAGCACCTCT
>JAJFML010000044.1 GCA_021772195.1 Chlamydiota bacterium
AACCCAATGGAAGTTGTGGTTCATTCCAAAAAAGAGAAACATGAAAATATCGAACAAGTTCTTCACTATACAGACAACCTTACACACAAAAATCAAATTCTGGACCACATTCTCTCACAAGATGAGATTGAGTATGCCATCATCTTTACTTCAACTAAAAGACATGTCGATGAACTAGTAGATGAACTTTATGACAAAGGTCATGTTGCAGGCGCTCTTCATGGCGATATGAGCCAAAGACAGAGAACGAGAACCATTACCAGTCTTAAAAATGGAAGAACTCGAATCGTTGTAGCTACTGACGTTGCAGCAAGAGGCATTGACGTCCAATCGATTACGCATGTTATCAACTTCGATCTTCCTAGAAATATTGAAGATTATGTTCACCGTATTGGTAGAACAGGAAGAGCTGGAGCAAATGGCACGGCCATCTCTTTTGCATCAAACAAAGATGCAGGTCTTGTAAAGAGAATCGAGAGTTTTACAGGTCAGCCTATCAATGTAAAAGAAATTAAAGGGCTAGAGCCTTCAGGCAAGAGTCAAAAGAGAGGAAAAAAACGTCCTTTTTCAAGGAAACGTCCCTTTTCTAAAGGCGGGCAGAAATTCCAAACTAATAAAAAGCGCGGCTTTCAAAAAGCTAGGAAATAGAAGCTTTAAATAGTCACTTCTATCTATATAAAGAGCGATTGTCTAAAATCGCTCTTTTTTTTTGAGCATTTAAAAAAATATTATTCTATTTAGCGTCTACTGCAAGAAGGACACAAAGTGTGAGGACGATGATGAGTGAAAATCGAAAGACTTTTTTTGCCCAAAATACGTCGCTTTTGCAAGCAAAGCCTTGCAAGCATAAAAATAACCAATAAAGACCAAATCCTGAAAGCACAACGAGCGTAGTTATCCCTGTAAAACCGAAGATAGTTAGGAGCGAACAAGAGATGATAAAAAAGATCGTGTAGAGCACCATCTGAATCTTAGTAGAATATATGCTTTTTTTGACCGGCAAAACAGGCAAGGAAGCCGCCTTGAAATCGCTAAACCTGTAGATCGAGATCGCAAAAAAGTGAGGCATTTGCCAGAAAACTAAAATGGCAAAGAGAATCAGTGCACAAAGATCTAACTGGTTTGTAACGGCTGTATATCCCACAACTGGCGGAATTGCACCTGCAATACTTCCAACAAGCGTTCCATGAACTGAGAGATATTTCATCGTAGTATAGAGCACCACATAGACAATAAGACCAAATAAAGCGATTGAAAGAGAGAGGAAATTGGTAAAAAGGGCTAAAAAGAAAGAGCCTACTACCATCAGGAGGGTTGCATAGAAAAGCGCACGCTTTGGAGTAACAATGCCTCTTACAAGAGCGCGGTTTTTTGTCCTCGACATCTTTTCATCAAGATCACGATCGATATAGTTATTAAAGACGCAACCAGATGCAATGATAAAAGAGATACCTAAAAGTGTGTAAAGAAAGAGGGTAAAATCGATATACCCCTTCGATGCGAGAGCAAAGCCCCCTGCTGTGCTGATGACATTGCCCATGATAATCCCAGGCTTTGCAAGACCTACATAGGTTTTAAGCTTAAAGGTAAGATTTGGCTTTGTAAGAGTTTCCATGACCATAAATTATCACATGTTCGGCATTAAGTTATAATTGAGATTCATCATTATCCATATCGAACCACCTACGATAATTATTAAAAGAAGGAGTAGAAAAAGAAAAATGATAAATCCCCAGCGCGGCTTTTTCTCCATTCGTAAATGTAGGAAGAATAGGAGCTGGATAAGAGCTTGAACAATTGCAATCCCAAATAGAGAAAGAAGCATCGTATCCGATGAGATATAGTGGTGTGTGGATATATAATAACCCACAAAAACCAAGACTAAGGAAGTTACAAATCCCAAAATTAGAGGTTTGATACTCTTATTCCATCCGTAATGTTTATCGATCATTAGAATCCCTCCATAAGATAGACAATTGTATAGATGAAGATCCAAATAACGTTTAAAAACTGCCAAAACATTTTCAGGCAGACAAGCCTTTGCAAATTTACCATGGTAAGCCCTGACTTAATAAGAGGAAAAATAAGAACAATAACCCAGAGAAGAGCGAAGAGCATATGGAGTGCAAAAGTACCTTGCAGCGTAAAGTAAGCAGAAAGAAAGGCGCTTTTCTCCCACCCATTTCCCGTTGTTATGAGATGATGCCACTCTGCAAATTCCATTCCCATAAAAACAAGTCCAAGAAGAAATGTTACTCCATATAGAAGGATAGTTCTTTTCACATTACCCTTGTGCGCCATAACAGCACCGAGACCGATAGTAAATGCGCCTGTAAGCAAAATGATCGTTTGAAGAAGCACTGGCGGCAGTGCAAAAAGATCTTCTCCTGACGGCCTTCCAAAAGTATTTTTCTTTAGAACCGCATAGACGGCAAAGAGAACGCCAAATAACATAAAATCGGTGAGGAGATAGATCCAAAATCCAAATACAGTTTTAGAATAAGCCTCTTCGTGTTCTTCAACGTGTGACATTATTTTTCACCTCTCTCAATTTTTGCGATCTCATCCTTCTCTACATGATAAGCAACATTTTTATCATATAGACGTATAATAACTACTGCTACCAAAGCGATGCCCGAGAGAGCAACTAGCCAAAACATATGCCAGACTGCAGCAAAACCAAAGACAAAACTAATCACCCCAAGATAAAACCCTACACCTGTATTTTTTGGCATATGAATCGGCTCATAATCCGATCTCATTTTTTCATGATCCATTTTCATCTTCCAAAAAGCATCTCTTGTCGTAACTTTTGGAACAAAAGCAAAGTTATAGAAAGGTGGAGGAGAGGTGGTTGCCCATTCTAACGTCCTACCATTCCATGGATCACCTGTAGTATCGAGATTATCTTTGCGATCACGAATGCTGACATAGATTTGAAGGACTTGAAATCCTACACCAATGACAATTAAAATGGCGCCGATGGCAGCTGTTATAAAGAGCGGGTGCCACTCTTGAACCATGTAGTGATCAAGTCGTCTTGTAGCTCCCATAAATCCTAGGAGGTAAAGCGGCATAAATGCTACTAAGAAGCCGACAAACCAAAACCAAAAAACATATTTTCCGAGCTTTTCATTGAGTTTAAAACCTGTAAATTTTGGAAACCAGTAGGCAAATCCAGCATAAAACCCAAAAACCACTCCCCCAATAATTGTTGAGTGAAAGTGAGCAATTAGAAAGAGGCTATTGTGAGCCTGAAAATCGATTCCAGGAATGGCCAGCATCACGCCCGTCATACCGCCGAGTGTAAAGATAAATACAAATCCTAAAAACCAGTACATAGGAGTAGATAGAATTACACGCCCTCGATACATCGTAAAGAGCCAATTAAAGATTTTTACTCCCGTCGGAACTGCGATAATCATCGTCATAATTCCAAAAAAAGTATT
>JAJFML010000045.1 GCA_021772195.1 Chlamydiota bacterium
CCAGAAAAGTTCGAAAAGGGAAAAAAGGGATCTCAGCTGGAAGAGTTCAATCCGTTGCTCTCAAGCTTGTAGTTGATCGCGAAAAAGAGATTGATGCTTTCATCCCCACTGAATATTGGAACCTAAAAGCGCTTTTAAGACCCAAAGTCAGTGACAAACCGTTCGAGGCTTCCCTCTACTCAGTTAATGGAAAAAAAGTAGAAAAAGAAGATTCAGGCAAGAAAAATATTTTCCTCATTCCTGATGAAAAGACAGCTCTTAAATTGCTCGAAAAGCTTAAAAAAGCATCATACGTTGTAAAAGCTGTTAACAAAAAAGAGAAAAAAAGAAATCCTGTTCCCCCCTTTATTACCTCTACTCTTCAGCAAGAAGCATCCAGACACTTTGGTTTTCAATCAAATAGAACGATGGGTATCGCCCAAGGCCTCTATGAAGGTATTGATCTTGGAAAAGAAGGAACTGAGGGTCTCATAACCTATATGAGAACAGACTCTGTGGTGGTGGCTAAAGAAGCCATCAGTGCATCTCGCTCCTTCATCAAGAAAAATTTTGGGAAAGAGTACCTTCCTGAAAAACCTGTAAATTACAAAAGCAAGAAAAGCGCTCAAGAGGCCCACGAAGCCATTCGCCCAACTAATCTCGACCATCCTCCTGAAATGGTAAAAAAATATTTGGATGCAGACCAGTTTAAACTCTACTCTCTCATTTGGAAACGTTTTATCGCCTCACAAATGAACCCAGCCATTTACGACACTGTCTCTTGTGATGTTGAAACCGATCAAAAAATGATTCTGAGAGCTACCGGCTCCACAATGAAATTTAAAGGTTTTCTCGCAGCATACGAAGAGAAGAAAGATATTGGAGAGGAAAAAGAAGAAGGAGATGATGAAAAACTTCTTCCTCAATTAGAAGAAGGCCTCGCCCTTCTACTTAAACACGCAACCAGTGCTCAATCATTTACCAAACCCCCTCCAAGATTTACAGAAGCCTCTCTAGTTCGTGAACTTGAAAAATCAGAGATTGGTAGACCGAGTACCTACGCGTCTATTATGAATAAAATCCAGAGCCGCGAATACACGACAAAAGAATCGGGTGCATTGAAGCCAACGGAACTTGGAAAAATCATCGCACAGATGCTCGAAGAGAACTTCAAATCGATTATGGATGTTGGCTTTACAGCCAGAATGGAAGATGCTTTAGAACAAATTGCTCAGGATAAAGTTAAGTGGAAATCACTGATTAAGAGCTTCTGGGAAGAGTTTATTCCCCTTGTTGAAAAAGCACAGAAGGAAGCTCAAGTCCCCAAATTAATGACCGATATCGATTGTCCAAAATGTGGCAAGAAACTTCAGAAGATCTGGTCAAGGGACAAATATTTCTATGGTTGCAGCAACTATCCGGATTGTAGCTATACCACTCCCATTGAAGCTCTCGACTTTAATAAAGAAGATTATGCTGATGATTTCGATTGGGAGCAAAAATGCCCACAATGTAAATCTGATATGCTGCTCAGACACGGACGTTATGGAGCCTTTTTGGGCTGCACCAAGTATCCCGACTGTAATGGCATTGTAAACATTCCCAAAAAAGGCGAAGAGGTCATCGACTACGGTGACATGCCAAAATGTCCAGCTAAAGGATGCGAGGGGATGATTGTTCCTAGAAAGTCCCGATTTGGAAAAACTTTTTACTCTTGCAGCACTTTCCCCAATTGTGATGTTATCGTAAATGACCTGGACGATCTCTCAGAAAAATATAAAGATCATCCCAAAACAGCCTATCAGAAGAAAGCTAAAGGGAAAAAAACTGCATCTGGCAGAGGAAAATTAACTCTTTCAAAAGAACTCTCAGCAGTGCTTGGAGAAAAAGAGCTTAGCCGTGGTGATGTGATCAAAAAGATTTGGGCTTACATCAAAGAACATGACCTGCAAGATCCTAAAAATAAACGCTTAATTGTCCCTGACAAAAAGCTCGCCAAAGTTTTTGGGTCGAACGAATCAATTGATATGATGCAGCTCTCAAGAGTTCTTGGCCCTCACATGAAAAGGTAAACTTCCTTTTATGATGAAAAAGAAAATCTGTATTGATGCCAGAATGCTTTATTATTCAGGCATCGGTACCTATTTACGAAATATTCTTTTTCATTTACAAGAGACTCCTTATGAAATTTCTCTAATTATCCACCCCAAAGATAGAGATAAGCTTCCTTGGCTAAAAAGTTTTCGCCTTATCTACTGCTCCTCTAAAATTTATTCTCTAAAAGAGCAGGCATCTCTCCCGTTCAAAATCCCCAAATGCGACCTATTTTGGTCACCACACATTAATATCCCTCTTCTTCCTATCAGAGCAAAAAAACTTCTTGTCACCATTCATGACATCTTTCACTTAGCTCATTTTTTTAATCTTTCGAAAGCTCAGAAGAGCTACACGAGCATCATTTTTAAAAACCTTATGAAGAAGGCAGATAAAATAGTTACCGATTCAAAATTTACTCGATATGAAATTCATCGGTTTTTTCCTCTTCATAGAGATTTAATCGAAGTGATCCCATTAGGAGTTGATTTTGATTTTTTTTCCAATATATCTTCTGAAAACCTCAAAAGTGTAAAAAAAGAATACCAATTGCCTTCAAAATTTTTCCTTTTTGTGGGGAACCTAAAAGAAAATAAAAATCTTCCAAATCTTTTAAAAGCCTTCAAACAGTTTGTTTTATCTGGAGATCACGATCACTCCTTACTGATTGTTGGAAAAAAGGCTGGCTTTATCCGCTCACAGCCTTTAGCTAAATTCATAGAAAAGGAAGATTTACGTGAAAGAGTTCGCCTTTTAGGGTTTGTCCCTGAAAATGACCTTCCTTCGCTTTACAAGCTTGCTACTGCCTTTGTATTTCCTTCCTTATATGAAGGCTTTGGTCTTCCTGTTTTGGAGGCCATGAGCGCAGGAACTGCTGTAATTGCATCAAAAGCTGCGAGTATTCCAGAAGTAGCAAAGGATGCGGCTCTTTACATTGATCCCGATGATCCAGTCTCTATTTTGGAAGCGATGAAAACAATTTCTAAAAACACCTCTCTTCAAAAGGACCAAATTGAAAAGGGGATACTAAACGCACAATCGTTTTCGTGGAAAGTTACTGCAAAAAACCACCTTCAGCAGATGGAAACCTTATTATAATAAGAATTTTTACAGTTGAGAATATACACATTCCAACTAAAGAATTGAGTAGGAGTGTGTATATTTAAGTAGAAAAGGAATGGTTCTTTGGAAGTTCCTGGAGAAAGTCCTTAATTTTTTGAGATTCGCTCTTTTTGGCTACTAAAATGACTTCTTTGGTTTCGATGATTATGAGATCTTCAAGACCAATACATGCAATTTTTTTCTCCGAGCTTATCATTAAACAGTTAGAGGTCTCTTTCTCAACCACAGACCCAATTTTTACATTGTTATTATGGTCTTTCTCTAAGATTTTATGAACACTATGCCAAGAACCGACATCAGACCATGAAATATCTAAAGGGGAAACAACAATGTTCTTGGTTTTTTCCATAAGAGCATAATCGATAGAAAGAGAGGGAATAGTGTTAAAATCATCTCCCATAATTTCTGGACAATGGAGAAGGCACTCTTTCTCAAATGTCTCAACGGAAAAGGCGAACATTCCAGAATTCCAAAGAAAGTTGCCATCTCTTAAATACTTTTCAGCAAGTTTCTTATTTGGCTTCTCAACAAACTTTTCAACATCGTAAATACCCCGTGAAAGCTCATTTCCTTTCTTTATGTAACCATAGCCTGTTTCAGGTTCATAAGGGTTAATGCCAAAAGTGACAATCTTACCTTCCGAGGCAAAGCGCGCGCACTCTTGAACTCTCTCAAAAAACACTTCTTTTGATTCCATAAAATGATCAGAGGGAACAAATAAAAGATGGGTGTTTTTTGATCCTGTTTTTTTATAAATTTCCTTCACGGCAAAGGAAATAGCTGGACCTGTATTTTTTGGAGAGGGTACTTTAAGAATTGTAAGCTCTTTTTTCCCTTCAAATTGCTTGATCTGTTTTTTAACAAGCGGCTCTAAAAAATCATTTGTAACGATAAAGATCTCATCACAAAAAGGGGCATTACTGAACCTCTCAACTGTTTTCTGCAAAAGCGATTTTCCATCACCAAAATGCAAAAACTGTTTAGGAAAGCTCTTGCGAGAGATAGGCCAGAGCCTCTGTCCGCCGCCGCCTGAAAGAATTACAATTTTCATCTATACAACCTTTGTAAATGAGCTCAAGTGTTTACCAATCAGAATCTTTTTCATAGCCAAATGCTAATAGAAATTCATTCCACCTTCCATGAGACTTAAAATCCTGAATTAACTTTTTATTAAATTGCTTTTTCCATCTACCCATGACTCCATGACGAAATGTTTTAAAACCATGCTGATTCAGTGGGCCCCAGCTGTTATGAAAAGCTAGGTTTGCATTTTCCAGTGGCAATCCTACAAATTCTGCAATCTCTTTTAGAGTATTATACTGCACTTCGTTATTGCCAAAACCCTCAGATCCGATTAAATCTTCATAACGAACAATTAAAACGTTAGGAAAATCTCTCGCTGCAAGAGCTACCTCAAATCCACTGTAAATCTTTTCCGAACCAATTATCAGGTTACTTCTTTTCATCTTAACCATTTCTGAGACCTGTTCACACTGACTCAAAAGATGAAAGTCAGGATTGTTTTCTACTGGCTTCCACCAGTAATCCCAAGGTTGAAACTTTCCCACGCTAACGGATTCTTCATTTGCAAATTCTTGAGCAGACAATAGAGCATCTCTAGGATCTCTAATAATAATCACATATTTGGTTGAGCTATTTTTTTTAAAAGTACTAATTTCTCTTTTGAAGTTGTCAGGATGAGGAAACAGTTTTCCATGAGTAAAGCTCATCCCATCTAAATAATAAACCACCTTTTCAAGAAGATGGGTTCCACACTTGGGTACTCCTGTAAAATAAAATAGATTCCCAGCCTCACAGGTCTGCGGAAAAGCATTCAGAGAAAAGAATGCTAAGATAAATTTAAGGAAAATGAGCCTGCTCATAGAAAAACCACCATTAAACTAGTTAAGAATTCAAAGAAGAGCAGTATATAGAACACAAAAAGTTTTTTCATGTATAAAAACGGACCAACATATGTGCCCCCACTAATTTTAACCGCTTTTTCTTGTTTTTCTCGCAAGGAGCAATTATCCTTTTTTGCTTACAATTGAAGGCTTGAAATGAAAAAACTGATACTTACTCTTTTCCTCTTTCCTCTTTTTTTATCCGCAAACAGACCTTTGGTATATGATTGCTTTATCTTTTTTAATGAACTAGATCTTCTAGAAATCCGCTTAAATGAGCTCTACGATGATGTTGACCATTTTGTTCTTATAGAGAGCATAGAAACATTTAGAGGGAATGTAAAGCCGCTTTACTTTCAAGAAAACAAACACCTATTTAAAAAATTTGAGGACAAAATTATACATGTTGTCCTAAGAGCAAATATCCCAACTAATGATCCATGGGACAGGGAAAAATTCCAAAGAAATCAAATTATACGGGGATTAAATGGGTGTAAACTTGACGATATCGTTATGATTTCTGATGTGGATGAAATTCCCAGACATGAAATGATAGAGATCATCAAACAAAGAATTTTCGAAAATCCTCTCTCTCCGATCACATGTCTTCAAAAAATGTACAAGATCAATTTCAATAGAGAATATCCTGAAATGTGGAAAGGAACAACAGCTATAGCATTTCATTCTCTTTTAAAAACCACTCCAGAGCAATTACGGCGGCGTAAAAGACACCGCTGTCCAGTTCTAGAAGATGCAGGGTGGCACTTTAGTTCAATGGGAGATTACAATCAATATGTGACCAAACTAGAGTCTTTTTCTCACTCCGAGGAGGATATTCCACAATTCAAAACGGTTGAATACTATGAAACTGCTAAAAAATCCTTCCAATGGGTCCCTATAGACGAAAGCTACCCACAATGTATTCAAGATAATAGGGACTTCTATAGAGAAAAGGGGCTTATTGAAGACAATCATTAGTTGAAATGAACTCTTCACACCAATTTTTGGAGTATAAGCTCGTCTACATAGATTTTAACGAATTATTATCCTAAACTGTATCTTATTTAATACTTTCAAATGAAAGCCTCGTTGGCATTAGGTATTATGGGTTATTTTTTTCGCTCTCCTTTTTGGAAAATCATAGTAGGCTCCAGGTATTCAAACTGTAGATACTTGCTTTTTATATTACCTCCTCTTGTGTTAACGACCGCTTTAGAAGGAATATCCTTTGCGCTCATCTACCTTGCTCTTTCTGTGATAAGCGGCCAGGCTCTTGAAATGCAACATCTGTTCAGCTTTTTAAGCGCCTGGCACTGGCTGGAAGGTCTGAGCCCTAAAGGGCTGTTTTACACCTACATTATGGCGGCGCTCGCTTTTCAACTCTTTAGAAGCTTAATTAGTTTTATTGCTTATAATGCGGTTACAAGGCTTTCAGTAAAAGTTCAGACAGAGGCACAGAAAAAGATCTATCAACAAATATTTAGCTTTAGTTTTCCATTCATTTCGCAGTATAAACAGGGCTATTTAACAGAGTTGGTTAAGAGCCCGATCTACTTTATCCCTCAATTGTTTACCTTTCTGAACCGCTTTTTTGTCTCTTTTTTCATAAGCGTGGGATTGCTTGCTGTCATGAGCTGGATCTCACCTCTTCTTACTCTAGTTACTCTCTCTCTCTTTCTCTTTGTATTTTTGTTTCAAAAATTTTTAGTTAAGCAAGTAGCAAAGTTCTCTAAAGAGCTAACTGACCATGTCCATAAATTTAGTCATGAAACAGAACAAGCCCTCAGCGGAATTCGCCATATTTATAGCTTCAACAAGCATGGCTACATATTGAGCAAAATCAATCTGATATTAAAAATGCTTGTTAACAGCAGCACAAGGGCTCACTACTGGAATAACACTATTTATATCGCAAATGAGACGATAAATATTTTCTTAGTTGCCAGTATCCTCATTATAGGAGGTTTCCTAATAGATAGTTCAGGAGGCGTCTTGATATCAAGCCTGCTGACATACATTGCACTGACTTACCGCTTTGGAACAAGGATACAAGAAGCGATGAGAGCAATCGGAGATGCGAGCCTGCATTTTGGCTCGATCAAAAAGTTCAATGAAATTTTAGAAGAAGAAAATAAAGAGTATCTCTCTTCATCATCCAATAGCATGACCTGCTGGAACAAAGATATCGTATTTGATAACGTTTCGTTAAAATATCCACACTCATCTAACTATGCATTAAAAAACATCTCCTTTTCCATTACAAAAGGATCTACAGTCGCTATTGTTGGCGCATCTGGAGCTGGTAAATCTTCCATTTTAGATTTGCTCTTGAAGCTCTATGAACCTAACCACGGTGAAATACTGATAGACTCTCAGCCATTAGCCTCCATTTCAAGAGAAAGTTGGTTAAAAAAATTAGGTGTAGTTAGCCAAGATTCTTTTCTGTTTAATGGATCCATTGATGAAAACATTCGTTTTGGAGACCTTGAGGCCACGGATGAGGCTATTCTTAAATCTTCTTTTTCTGCAGGCATCTCCAATTTTATTAAACAACTCCCCAACAAATATGAAACTGTTGTTGGAGATAAGGGATACAAATTATCAGGCGGGGAAAAACAACGGATATCACTTGCTAGAGCGCTTCTTCGAAATCCTGAAATATTAATTCTAGATGAAGCCACGAGTAATTTAGACAGTTTCTCTGAAAATCTCATTCAGAATTCATTAGAAAACCTAGATAAAGGCAAAACTACTATCACAGTAGCTCACCGCTTATCTACCATCACACATGCTGATAAGATAATCGTTCTTGAGAAAGGAGAGGTCGTGGAAGTTGGTACTCATGAAGAGCTTCTTCAAGCTGGAGCTAGGTACTCAAATTTATGGAAGCTTCAATCTGAAAAAAAAGAAACCACCTTCGTTTAGATAATCTCAAGACTTTGATAGTAGCGTAAAAGATCTCGAAAGCGGGCGGCATCTTCATAGCGAAGCTCTTTTGCAGCTCGTTTCATTTCAATTTGACATTCAACAATCTTCGCTTCTATTTCTTTTGCATTTCCCCTTTCTACAGGCTCTTTTTCGTCTTGAGTAAGATCTACTGGCGGAAGTCCAAACGTCTCCTCTAAGGCCTCAATTTGTCCCTTCTTAACTGTTTTAGGTATGATGCCATGCTTTACATTGTATGCATGCTGTATCTCTCTTCTCTCTTTCGTAATTTGAATCGCACTAGCTATTGCTTTTGTCTCTTTATCTGCATACATGATCACCCTACCATCTTCATTTCTAGCAGCTCTTCCACATGTTTGCACAAGGGCGGTTTCACTACGAAGAAATCCTTGTTTATCAGCATCTAGAATCATCACAAGAGTAACTTCTGGAATATCTAGTCCTTCTCTAAGTAGGTTAATCCCAACCAAGACATCACTCTTACCAAGTCTTAGATCTCTGATAAGACGCATTCTTTCCAAAGTATCCACATCTGAATGAATATATTGAGCTCTAACACCAATTTCAACGAGATATTTGGTAAGATCTTCAGCAAGTTTTTTTGTGAGGGTAGTCACTAAAACCCGGTTATTCTTTTCCGTTTCTTTTCTAATTTCGTCGAGAGCATCATCTACCTGGCTACCTGCAGGTCTAATCTCAATGAGAGGGTCCAGAAGGCCTGTTGGTCGAATAATTTGCTGTACAATATCACCCTCAGCCTCCCCTATTTCCCAGGCGCTGGGTGTGGCAGATACATAGATAACATTATGAAAGTGCTTATATGCCTCCTCAAATTTGAGAGGCCTATTATCCATGGCAGATGGAAGACGAAATCCAAATTCAACAAGTGAGGTCTTTCTAGAGCGATCCCCATTATACATCGCGTGCATTTGCGGAAGAGTTTGATGTGATTCATCAATAAAAAAGAGAAAGTCTTTTGGAAAATAATCGATAAGACATGGAGGAGGAGCTCCTGGATCTCTAAGACTGAAATGGCGAGAGTAGTTCTCAATGCCCTTACAAAATCCAATCTCTTTAATCATTTCGAGATCATGACGCGTTCTTTCTAATATCCGCTGCCTTTCAAGAAGTTTGCATTCCTTTTCAAATAAAGCCGCCCTTTCTCCTAGCTCAAACTTAATGGTATCTATGGCTTTACATCGGATATTTTCTGGAGTTACATAGTGAGAGCCTGGGAAAATTTGAAGTTTTTTCATCTCACGTCTGACTTTTCCAGTTAGCGGATCAATTTCACGAATTTTTTCAATTTCATCGCCAAAAAACTCGATACGGTAAGCTAAATCATCTTCATAGGCAGGTACAACATCCAGGATATCCCCTCGAACTCTAAAGGTGCTTCTAGCTAGATCATAGTCATTTCGTTTATAGTGCATTTCAACAAGATGCAAGAGAACATCATCACGTCTTGTAGTCTTTCCCTCTTCTAGTTCCAATACCATTTCAGCATAATATTCCGGAGACCCTAAGCCATAGATGCAAGAGATGGAAGCTATTATGATAACATCTTTTCTTTCGATGAGTGACCTGGTTGCAGATAGACGCATCTTCTCAATTTGGTCATTAATTGCCATATCCTTCTCAATATAAGTGTCCGTTCTGGCAATGTAGGCCTCTGGCTGGTAGTAATCGTAATAGGAGACAAAATACTCGACAGCATTCTCAGGGAAAAAGCCCTTGAACTCTTGGTATAACTGTGCGGCAAGAGTTTTATTGTGTGCTAGGATGAGCGTCGGCCTTTGCATTTCTTGAATGACATTTGCCATTGTGAAAGTTTTACCCGATCCAGTAACACCAAGCAACACTTGAGCACTTTTCTTTTGTTTGATACCAGCACATAGATTTTCTATTGCAGCCGGTTGATCACCACAAGGAGAAAAGTCTGATTTTAACTGAAACATAGCTAAGTCTCTTTAGAGGAATCATACTTTTCAATGAGCTTATTGAGCTGCCCATCCTCCTGCATAAGATCAACTACGATGATAAAGAGAGATCCCAATATGATCGTAATCAATAGACTCCTACCAAAAAATGAGCGGTAAGGGGATGGTTTGGGAAGTGTCCAAGCCATCAGAGCGGGTAAAATCCCTAAAAGAATAGCTACAAAGATAGCCGCATATTGAAGTGCTAAAAGAAACCCATGCTCATAGACGATTACAAAAATCATGGGAGGGATAAAGGTCAGCAAGGTAGCAATCATCCTACCTTTTCCCGTTTTCTTGATCTTTAATCCGTCTCTCAAGAAGTCAGCAAGGCTAAGAGACACACCAAGAAATGAGGTGACAATGGCAAAAAAAGAGAAGAAGCTTGCGCCGATACCTATCCATTTATTATCGATTAGGTGCATAAGAGGCTCTGTCGTGTGTCCTCCTCTTTTCCAAGTAGATATGAGCCCATATTCGCCCGTCAAAGGAATCGTTCCTAAGATCAGAAACTCCCAAAGAACATATACGAATAGGGGAATGAGACTTCCAATGACAATAGCCAGCTGAAGGCGTCTTCGATTATGGTTCATGTAGGTTGTTAAACTGGGAATAATGATATGAAAACCAAAGGAAGTAATCACTATGGAGAGGCCCACTAAAATCGTGCTCGAATCCGCATGACGAAGTAAATTAAAATCGACGTAGGGAGGTAAAAAATAGACGAGAAGAGAATAGGAGAGAATAAGAGCGATAATAAACACCCGATTAACCAGATCGACCGCTCTTGTTCCTAAATAGACAAAAGTGCCAAAGAAAATCAAAATAGGAAAAGGTGCGAGCCATGAGGGAAGCTCCCATCCCGTAACAGCGTAAATGCCCATCGCAAAAACAGGCGCGCTCCCTGAGATATAAGCTGCCGTTAGACAATAAAGAAGAAGAAGATATCCCGTCCAACAAAGGACTTTTCCAAATACGCCTAACGTCTTTGATGCCATCGTGACAAGGTTTACCTCTCCCTTTAAGTGAAGATTTACTTCAAGAAGCAAGAGCGCAGTAATCGTCATAAAGAGCCAGCAAACAGTTAAAAGACCAAGTGTTGGAAAAAACCCTGTAAAAGCTGTCATTACTGGGATTGCGAGCATACCCGCTCCAATTGCCGTTCCTGCAATGAGGAGGACTCCCCCTAAAAAATGGTTGATTCTTAGTGACATGCTCTATTCCTCTATTTAATCACGATTCAAAACAGCTTAAGAACTTCTTGGA
>JAJFML010000046.1 GCA_021772195.1 Chlamydiota bacterium
CCTCTAATCTCAAGACTTCCAGAGGAAGTTACATAGATAACTCCTGCAGCACTTCCGCCGCCGCCAGCGCCGCCAGTTGCGCCCGGAAGAGTGCCCGTAGCGCCGCCGCTTCCCGCACTTGTGAAAAAGCCAAAACCATTATTCGGTGATGAGGTATCCGAGCTACCCAAAAGAGCACCACCCCCACCTCCAAACACACCAGGATTTCCGGGCACAGATCCACCGCCAAATGAACCCGAGCCGCCGCCGCCGCCAATGAAAGCATCCAAAAAGGCTCCGCTAAATCCATTGCCTCCGCTAAAGCCGTTTGCACCGCCCCCGCCTCCGCCTCCACTTCTAGCTGGACTATCGCCGCCACTTGCACCTACTCCCCCAATTCCACCAAAAGCGCCGCCGCCGCCTACGCTACCATCCATTCCTACTGCATCACTTCCGTTTTTGGAGGTGAGCCAAGCAAGCGCACCACCTCCGCCACCTCCCGACATAACGGCAGAGCCATTCCCCCCATTTCCACCCAAGTTCTTGCAATCAATGAAACTCACATCATTTACAATCACACTAGCAGAATCGACGAGAAGTGCCGAGCCAATACCAGCTGCGCCGCCTCCCCCAGGAGAGCCACCATTTCCGCCCCCGGATAGACAGTTTGAAAAATGAAGATTATCGATCAATATCGTGCCCGTTTTTAGCCACATTCCAGGATGAGCACCTGCCCCATTAATTGTGACATTGTTTCCTGAAAATCCCATAATCGATTGAAACCCTCCGCTATCATTAATCAAAGGTAGAGGGCTGCTAAGTATAATTGTCCCTCCTGCAATCCCTGAAAAATCAAACGAGTCATAGGCTGTAACATTGGTATTCACATCTATAATTCCCTGCCTAAGACTGCCTCCCCCTGAGTCTGCAACTGTTGTAACAGGATAAGGCACAGCAAAAAGATACGTTTGAAACGAAAGAAAAATAAGAGTAGATAATCGTAAAAAATGAAGCATTATTAACCGGTCAGTAGCGTTACGTCCTTGGTAGCATAAAGAATTTCCTACTATCACACAAATAATATTTAAACTACTGGCCATCAGACTATTACAACGAAAAACAATTGAATTTTTATATAAATAAATATTTACCTTAAATAACTAATTTGATAAAATATATGCAATTAATTATTTAAAACACAAACAAAAGGGAATAAAAATGGCAAGTGCAGCAATAGGAGAAGCAAGAATTACTATTAATCTTGATAATATGTCAGAAATGAGAAGAGATCTAGGTTTAGACGACAACAACCAGCCTATTAAAATGACTGTTGAAGATAAAATAGCCCAAGTTCGAGCTAAGTTCACAGAAAACGATATAATTAAGACTATATTTCCTGGGCGCTTACACAGACATCCCCAATTTAAAACAATTGAAAAAACTCTTAATTCTATCCTTGTAAAAATCAAAGACGTAAGAACGATGGATAGTCTAGTTTCTGTAGCGACTACATTTGAAGAAGCAGTTAGAAAAATAAGTTTATCTCTAGAGCGCAACTTAATGTTCGAAGAAGATAGAGCTAACTTACCTTTTAGAAGTGAAAATAATTGAGGACCTTCCTTGTCAAATTCCTAATTTTTGAGTCGGAATGTGTATATAGTGAATCGAAAAGTTTAATTTCTCTTAGTTCTTCTAAAGCTCAAATAGAGGCTTGAAAACGAGAGAGCGATAACTAAGAAAAAGAAGAGATATCTTAGATTTTCTTTCAGAAAGGATTGGTGGCCCTCATGAAAAAGCGACACAAGTATCTTATTTTGAATAAAATAAGCAAGGAAGGCCGAAATAATAATAAAAGCTATGCAGCTGAACCAATAAGCAATACAGGGAAGCTCTTCTTTAGTGAACTTACGAGATTTTACAGCCCATTCCATCGAAATCGCTCTTAGACTTGGCTTGTCAAATAGGTCAGAGAGAATATAATAGCCGTCGAGTTCAATAAGTGGATCACAGTTATACCAAGCAAAAAGATAGTTATAGAGTGCAGATAGCCACAGGAAGGTGGCTACAAGAGGCATTGAACTTGTGAGAAAATAAGCAATCACAGAAAGCGCGCCGCCAATGATCAGATTGACAAAGGGTCCTGCAATATTAACCATGGTTCTAGGACCTTTAGATTCTAGCCACATATCTGACGTATCGATATAGACCATAGGCCCCATCCAAAACCACCCCACTCCCACACCGTTAACATCACGCCCATATGCTTTGGTTGTAAGCGCATGTCCAAACTCATGAAAAGGAATCGTTAAAAAGACGGTAAGGTAAGCATATAAAACGAGCCTCCAACTATGACTCTCCGATTGAAGTGTCTTCTCCATATGAGGCATCATCATAAAAAAGAAAATGGCACCTATCAGAGCGACCACAGTAAGTGCTATTTTCATTCCTGATGTATAGAAAACCTTACCGATACGGTTGTAAACTTTTGTAAACCAGCCATCTACATTTTTAAAAACATATTCTGCAGTCAATATCGATGTAATAAATTGGATGAGTCTAATTGCAAATGACTCTTTCGGTTTTTCTATTTTTACAGAAAGCGATGGTTTTGTTAAAAAACCTGAATAGATCAGGCTATAAATGATATTGGAGATGTCACTTGTTGCAAATTTTTTATATTCGTAGAAAAAAGAGACCGAAATGTCTTTAATTGTATGATTTCCATCGAGAAGGTTCCATACAAAAAGCCCCTCCTCCGAGGTTTTAAAATACTTTCCCCTTCTCTTATCCTTTAGTACAACAACTGTCTCACCTTTAGTATCAATCCTCTTATGAATTGTTACACCATCCATTCTCTCGGGGCAAAACCTCTCCATCATCAACATGACAAGTGACTCATAACCGTTACTATGGGTGATCAGTTGCTCAATTTGCTCTTTCTCTAACTTCATAACAGCACAGTCAGCTGTTGCTATGGCTGTAAAAGGCCTTCCTTTCCCACAAAGAGGAGCGATTAATCCAAAGAGGGTAACAGCTTGAAGAGTATCCTTTTTCTCTCCATATAAAATTTCTACTTCGCCTGAACAAAGCAAATAACTGCTCTCAGCTAAATCCCCTTCTTTAAAAAAGGTATGTCCTTTGGGCACATTTTCTACTGTAATCTTAGATACAAATTCCCGAATCGTTTCTGGCGGCACTTCTTGAAAAGGCTCTACAAGTTTTAAAAACCTGTATTTAAGCATCTTGTCGCTCATTCCTTCAATGCGAGATCTAGCATAGGGATGTTTTTCTAAAAAGCCCTTAAAAGCCTCTTTGTCACACTTTAAAATGGTGATTGGAGTGAAAGCGGAAAATTTGGATGGATGTTTTTTATTGAAAAATAAGAAGCTAGCATCATCAATGCCAATGAGATCTCCAGAAAAAACCTCTGCTACGACCTCTTCATCTAAGGTTTCTTCTACAACCCCATCTTTTAGGAAATAGATTGCATCAACAGGACTATTTTCATGAATAATCGTTCGACCTTTATTATATTTTTCCTCATAAAAAATAGAGCTTAAATCACCTAACTCATCTTGAGTCAAACCCTCAAAAATAGGAATCTTCTTGAAATATCCAGGTAAATCTTTATCGGGCATAAAAATACTCATAAATAAAGCTCTTTGATTTTTCACCAAAGAGCTTTATTTTTGTTAGATATTAAATTATAACATCTTTAATCCTTGTACTTTAGAAGCGCGTTGCTCAAACTCTTGAGCTGTGATTTTTCCTTCTTCATACTGATCACAAAGCTTTAATAACTCGTTTGCAGATTGACGAACTTGATTTGATGTTTTTTTTGAAATAGATTTTGAATTTCTTGGCTCTTTTTTCATGTAATTTCTCCATTTTATTAAAAGCAATCCATTGCTTTATATAATTAATATTATTAGTTTTTTAAAATTAATTATATAAGTTTCAAAAAAATAAATAACTATATCACTAAAA